>NZ_JBHVRN010000050.1:0-1171 GCF_042885775.1 Paenarthrobacter sp. NPDC058040 | reverse complement strand
CATACCGGCATTCTCACTTCTAAGCGCTCCACAAGTCCTTCCGGTCTTGCTTCACAGCCCTTAGAACGCTCTCCTACCACTGTTCGAAGAACAGTCCGCAGCTTCGGTGATACGTTTAGCCCCGGTACATTTTCGGCGCAGAGTCACTCGACCAGTGAGCTATTACGCACTCTTTAAATGGTGGCTGCTTCTAAGCCAACATCCTGGTTGTCTAAGCAACTCCACATCCTTTTCCACTTAACGTATACTTTGGGACCTTAGCTGGCGGTCTGGGCTGTTTCCCTCTTGACTACGGATCTTATCACTCGCAGTCTGACTCCCAAGGATAAGTCATTGGCATTCGGAGTTTGACTGAATTCGGTAACCCGGTAGGGGCCCCTAGTCCAATCAGTGCTCTACCTCCGAGACTCTTACCTTGAGGCTAGCCCTAAAGCTATTTCGGAGAGAACCAGCTATCTCCAGGTTCGATTGGCATTTCACCCCTACCCACACCTCATCCCCGCACTTTTCAACGTGCGTGGGTTCGGGCCTCCATTCAGTGTTACCTGAACTTCACCCTGGACATGGGTAGATCACCTGGTTTCGGGTCTACGACCACGTACTAAACGCCCTATTCAGACTCGCTTTCGCTGCGGCTCCGCCTCTTCAGCTTAACCTCGCACGGGATCGTAACTCGCCGGTTCATTCTACAAAAGGCACGCCATCACCCGTTAACGGGCTCTGACTACTTGTAGGCACACGGTTTCAGGATCTCTTTCACTCCCCTTCCGGGGTGCTTTTCACCTTTCCCTCACGGTACTGGTTCACTATCGGTCACTAGGGAGTATTTAGCCTTGGGAGATGGTCCTCCCGGATTCCGACGGAATTTCACGTGTTCCGCCGTACTCAGGATCCACTCAGGAGAGAACGAAGTTTTGACTACAGGGCTGTTACCTCCTATGGCGGGCCTTTCCAGACCTCTTCATCTACCTCGTTCCTTTGTAACTCCGTACAGAGTGTCCTACAACCCCAAGAGGCAAGCCTCTTGGTTTGGGCTGGTCCCGTTTCGCTCGCCGCTACTCAGGGAATCGCATTTGCTTTCTCTTCCTCCGGGTACTTAGATGTTTCAGTTCCCCGGGTCTGCCTTCTCATATCCTATGAATTCAGATATGGATACCACTCCATTACGAGT
>NZ_JBHVRN010000048.1:0-1360 GCF_042885775.1 Paenarthrobacter sp. NPDC058040 | reverse complement strand
CGCGTTGACTCACAAAAAACCTCCGCGTAGCCGGATACGTTGCCTCATTGAAAAAGCTCCGGGATGGGTGGGGCGGGGATCCTTGAGGGATGGGGTTGTCGATGGGTGAGCGTAAGGCTGTTACGAGGCATTTGGCTGAGTCCTACCGTGCTGGTGACCGGGCCAGGAAGGGCAGGATTCTCGATGAGGTTGTCGAGTTGACCGGTTGGCACCGGGACTATGCACGGGCGGTGTTACGGCATGCGTTGGATCCACCGCGGCCCCGGCCCGTGCGGCCGGGACGCGCACCAACGTACGGAGCGGACCTGCAGGATGGGCTGGTGCTGTGCTGGGCGGTGCTGCGCGCGCCGGCGGGGAAACTGCTGGCACCGATGCTGCCGGATCTGGTCCAAATGCTGAGGTCCGAGAAGGCCTTGGACCTCACCGAGAAGCAGGCGGCGTTGCTGAGCCGGATGAGCGCGGCAACGATCGACCGGCGCCTGGCCGGCCAGCGCGCGAAGCTCTTGCCGCGGGGCCGGTCCCATACCAAGCCAGGGTCGCTGCTGAAATCGCAGATCCCGGTCCGGACATGGGCGCAGTGGGATGACGCGGCCCCGGGTTTCGTCGAGATCGACTTGGTCGGACACGACGGGTCGAACAGTTCCGGGCAGTTCTGCTACACGCTCACCGTCACGGATATCGCGACCGGCTGGACCGTGAACCGGTCAGTGCCGAACAAGGCCCAGAAGCACGTCTTCGCGGCCCTGCAGCACGTCATGGGTGTGTTCCCGTTTCCCGTGGTCGGTATCGACTCGGACAACGGGACCGAGTTCATCAACAACGAATTGCTTGAGTTCTGCGTTCAACAGCACATCACTTTCACCCGTTCCCGACCGGGGAACAAGAACGACGGCGCGCACGTCGAGCAGAAGAACTGGTCCCGGGTCCGTGAGCTGGTTGGCTACCTGCGCTATGACACCACCACGGAACTGGAACTGCTCAACCAGATCTGGGATCTGGACCGGATCTTCAGCAACTACCTGCTGCCCCAACAAAAACTCGTCATGAAAGTCCGCCATGGAGCCAAAGTGAGCAAAACCCATGATCGGGCAGCGACCCCGCACCAGCGCGCGGCCACCCATCCGGCCCTCTCGCGGATGCCCGTGATCCGGATGAACGCCCAATACAAAAAGATCAAACCCTCAGCCCTTTCCCAGCAGATCCTCGCCCTGACCGGGCAGCTAGAAACCATTGCCACCGCCAAGCGACCTGCACCGGTCAAGCCCGCCGTCAACGAGCAATGGAACCACCACGACAGCCGGAGGTTTACCTATGAGGCAACGACTCAAAGTTCCCGGAGGTATTGACATGAGGCAACAGG
>NZ_JBHVRN010000047.1:0-1488 GCF_042885775.1 Paenarthrobacter sp. NPDC058040 | reverse complement strand
AAACAAAGGAGTTAGTCGTGACTTTGAATGCTGAAACTGAGGCTTTGGTGGGTGTTTCGCACCCGTTGGATCCGTTGTCGCGTGTGGAGATTGCGCGTGCGGTGGCGTTGTTGAAGGAGGGGCCGGCTGCGGCGGAGTCGTTCCGGTTTATCAGTGTGGAGCTGCGTGAGCCGTCCAAGGATGATGTGCGGGCCGGTGTGGCGGTGGCTCGTGAGGCTGACGCTGTCCTGGTTGACCGTGCGCAGGCCCGGTCGTTCGAGGCCGTGGTGGATTTGGACGCGGGCACGGTGGATTCGTGGAAGCAGTTGGCTGAGAATGTCCAGCCGCCGTTCATGCTGGATGAGTTCGCTGAGTGCGAGGACGCGTGCCGTAAAGACCCCGAGGTCATCGCGGCGTTGGCCAAGCGTGGCCTGACCAACCTGGACCTGGTCTGTTTCGAGCCGTGGTCCGTAGGGTACTTCGGCGAGGACAACGAGGGCCGCCGCCTGATGCGGGCGCTGGTGTTCGTCCGTGACGAGGCTGATGATTCCCCATACGCGCACCCGATCGAGAACTTCATCGTGTTCTACGACCTGAACGCCGGCAAGGTCGTCCGCCTCGAAGACGACCAGGCCATCCCGGTCCCCTCCGCCCGGGGTAATTACCTGCCCAAGTACGTCGGTGAAGCCCGCACGGATTTGAAGCCGTTGAACATCACCCAGCCCGAAGGCGCCTCCTTCACGGTCACGGGTAACCACGTCAGGTGGGCTGACTGGTCCTTCCGGGTCGGGTTCACCCCGCGTGAAGGCCTGGTGCTGCACCAGCTCAAGTTCAAGGACCAGGGCGTGGACCGTCCGGTGATCAACCGTGCCTCGCTCTCGGAAATGGTCGTCCCCTACGGCGACACGGCCCCGGTACAGGCGAAGAAGAACGCGTTCGACTCGGGCGAATACAACATCGGCAACATGGCCAACTCCCTGACCCTGGGTTGTGACTGCCTCGGTGAGATCAAGTACTTCGACGGTCATTCCGTGGACTCCCACGGCAACCCGTGGACCATCGAGAACGCGATCTGCATGCACGAAGAAGACGACTCCATTTTGTGGAAGCACTTCGACTTCCGTGAAGGCACCGCCGAGACCCGCCGGTCCCGGAAACTCGTCATTTCCTTCATCGCCACGGTCGCGAACTACGAATACGCGTTCTACTGGCACCTGTTCCTCGACGGAAGTATCGAGTTCCTGGTCAAGGCCACCGGCATCCTCTCCACCGCCGGGCAACTCCCGGGTGAGACGAGCCCGTACGGGCAGTCGTTGAACAACGATGGCCTCTACGCACCCATCCACCAGCACATGTTCAACGTCCGCATGGACTTCGAACTCGATGGGGTGAAGAACGCCGTCTACGAAGTGGACATGGAATACCCCGAGCACAACCCCACCGGCACCGCGTTCATGGCCGTAGACCGGCTCCTGGAAACCGAGCAGAAAGCCATCCGGAAAACCGACT
>NZ_JBHVRN010000046.1:0-1597 GCF_042885775.1 Paenarthrobacter sp. NPDC058040 | reverse complement strand
TAGCCGGCGAGCAGCCATTCGGAGGCTGCCTTCCGGTAGTTGGTGATGCCCTTGTAATCGGCCATATCTTGGGGGAGCTCGGCCAGGATGTTGCCGAACCTCTCGCGCCAGGCCGGAACCTGGGCGATGTCCGTCAGTGGTAGGAGGTAGCTGCGGATCAGGAACAGCAGGGTGCCGGTGTGCGGAAGGCGGACCAGGTGCTGGACTTCGACGCGGAGGTAGAGCTTGTCCGGCATCTCGGGATCCGTGGCGATGGTGCCGCGGTCTGGACCCCATTCGGGATAGGTCTCGGTGGAGGTGTCCAGGCGGCGGCCCACGGTCATGGTCCAGTTGGTGCGGCGGAATTGCTCGCCCGGCTGGAGGCGCATGAGGAACTGTTCGGCACGCTGGATGATGTTTTCTTCCTTGACCCGGGGCACCGGGCCGTGGATTTCCAGGAAGCTCATGCCGACGTCGAAACTGAAGGACCAGTCCGCTGCGAAGCTGACCACGCCGGCGTCAAGCCACATGGTGTTGTCGCGGATATCGAGGAGGACGATGTCATCCTGGATCTGCGTGCTGAGGAACCGCAGAGGTTCCATCGGCAGTGAGTCATCGTCGCCAATGGTGAATTCGATGTCCAGGTCCTGCAGGCTGTTGTGCCAGTGGCAGTGGTTTCCTTCGCGGTGGAAGGACATGATCTCCGGGTTTTCCTCGGCCATTGACGGAAGCAAGGTGGCAATGGTGTCCCAGACGGCCGGTTTCATGTGGGGCAGGACCTGTGCGCGTGAGGGATCGCGGTTCAGGATCCGTTCGCGGTCGGCGAGTTCGTCGAGGTAGAACTCATCGATGTCGATGAGCCCTTTGCCCCAGGCTCCGGCGTCCGTTGCGATGTTCTTATTGGCGGGTTCCACGTTGGCGCTGTAGCGGTAGACCTCGTCCCGGAACGGGAACGGGAACTTCCTGATGCGCTCCGGGAGGGACGCGGTAACGCTGTCTTGGTCGATCGTGATGCTCAAAGGTCCAACTCCAATTCGGGGTCTTCGCTGCGTGAGACACAGCACATCATTGTGGTGTTCGTGGCCTTTTCCGGATCCGTGAGGTACATGTCCCGGTGCTGGGGGGTTCCTTTGAGGACGGGGAGGACACATTCGCCGCAGATACCCTTGCGGCACATGTTGGGAATGGTTTTCCCGGCCTTCTCCAAGGTCTCCAGCAGGGAGACGCCGGCGGGAACGTCAAGCTTGAGGCCGCTGCGGGCAAGGTTTACGGTGAACGGCTCGCCGTCGTCGAGTTCAGCTGCGCCGAAGGCCTCGGAATGGAGCCTCGACTCCGGCCAACCGGCTTCGCGTGCTTGGTCCAGGACGGCGTCCATGAAGGCAAGGGGGCCGCAGGTGTAGAGATGCGTTCCAACGCCCTGCCGGGTGAGCTGCGCGGCGAGGACCTCTTGGAAACTCTCGCGGTTGCTGCACTCGGTCAGTGCTGGTCCCAGCAATTCCCTGGCTTCTTCGACATGCGCTCCGGCTCCGGGCCGGTACACGTAGATCAACGATGAAGTGGTGCCGCGGTCTGCGGCAGAACGTGCGTGCGAAAGGACGGGAGTGATTCCGATCCCAGC
>NZ_JBHVRN010000045.1:0-1837 GCF_042885775.1 Paenarthrobacter sp. NPDC058040 | reverse complement strand
CACCCGGGAGGGTGTGGGAGAGTAGGACACCGCCGGACACTAATTACAACGGGAGCCCCGACCACGACGGTCGGGGCTCCCGCCATTTAACACCAACCACCGCTCAAACCCGGATAACCTCGCCACGCGCAAGTGCGAAGGGAAGCCGGTCAAAGACGATATGGATCTGCGTAATCCGGCCATCCCGGACTCTGTAGAATTCGGCTCCCGGCGCACTGGGAACAGCGGCGCTGGCCGTGTCATACATGAGCAACGCCTCGCTCCCGTTTCCGTGCGCTGCGAGGAGCCGCGATCCTGTCAGTGTGGCAGCGAACGGAGCCATGAAGGCTCGAACGGCTGTAGTGCCAGCCAGCGTTCCAGCTGGCGTGTGGCAGACAATGTCGTCCGCCAAATACCTCGCCGCAGTTTCCAGGTCGCCAGTGGTCCACACGCGGTGGTAAGCCTTCGCAACATCAACAGCTGCCGATTCTTCTTGGGCCATGTCCTTGTCCTTTCATTCAGGGTTACACCTGTGAAGCTGCAGGAGGTCATGCTCGCAGCCTGGAAGGGTTTGCCTGGCTTCGTTGGGAGGTCGTCGATCCGGACGTGGCTTTACCGGATCGCAACCACTCGTTCGCTCAACGCCATACGCGATCGTCGTCGTCGACCCTTCATCAAACCGACTCCGCCGTTTGAGCCCCCAGCGCCAACGGACAGTTTCGATCTGCCGCACCTGCAGCCCTACCCGGATGCCCTGCTCGCTGAGCTCGACCCGGCTGAGCAGGCCGTTGCCCTTGAAAGCATCGAGCTGGCGTTCGTCGTCGTCCTCCAGCACTTGCCGCCGCGCCAGGCCGCGGCGCTGGTCCTCTGTGATGTCTTGGACTTTTCGGTGTCCGAGGCGGCGGTAATGCTCGGCACAAGTTCGACGGCGGCCAAGGGGCTGCTTCAGCGTGCACGGGCCGTGACTCCGATGTCCGAACCAATGGGTAAACGGCCGACAACGATCCGGTAGTGCGTAAGTTCGCCGACGCGTTTGCTCACGACGACGTCGACGCCGTCGTGGAGTTGCTTACCGATGCGAGTTGGCTCGCGATGCCGCCGGCTACGCAGCGCTACGTGGGCCGCTCCGCCGTCGGAACCTTCCTGAGAGCCAGCGCCGCTGGCCGACCGGGTGGGAGCTACGTCCTGGTCAGGACCCAGGCCGGCCGTCGGCCGGCATTCGTTTGCTACTTGCAGGGACAGGCACGTGGTCTCTTGGTGATCGAGCCTGACCCGGGCGGTGGGAAGATCGCCTCCATGGTGCGGTTTCTCGACGACGGACTTCACAGACAGTTCGGGATGCCGGACGTCCTGGAGTAGCTGCGTCGATTGCAGGCCACCGCTGGATGTGAGACGGCGGATGGTCGCCTTTTTGTGACCGGGACAAGGGGAATCCGGTACCTACGACGAGGGTATGCAGCGCCGAACCTGCTGGCCGAAGTATGCCGTGGAGACCGCCTTCAGCGGTGGATTTGCGTTGGGGTGTTGGGGCGTGTATTGTTTTCTGAGTCGCCGGGAGCGAAACGGAAAGCCGGAAGGTGTGTACGGTTCGGGTTGGCGGCCAAAATAACTCTTCTTTTCCAATGGCCCTTGGTGGTTGCGCTGCTGTGTGTGGTGTTTCCTGGGGTGATGTTTTGGGGGGTCTGTTGTTTGAGAACTCAATAGTGTGCCAAGTTTGTTGATACCGATTGTTTTACCAATTGGTTGAAATTTATTGCCGAGCCATCGCGCACCCCCGTGTGTGGTGGTTTGGTTTTCAGCTGGTTTCAGATTTGCAGCCGTTTTTGCCGTGATTTCCGGTGGGGGTGGTTGTGTTTCG
>NZ_JBHVRN010000044.1:0-1883 GCF_042885775.1 Paenarthrobacter sp. NPDC058040 | reverse complement strand
CAGTGAGGTCCAATTATGCGGTGCAGTGGTGGAGTTGGCCCGGCCTGACTCCGGATGCCGCATACGGCCCCTTTGCTTTGAGGGACGGATTAAAGGTCTGTATCCCGGTTCCGGTCCTCTGCTTGTGGGTTATGAAGCAGCGAAAACTTGCCGGACGAGGGCTCTGCCGGCGTGCGGTTGGCATCTCGCAACTGACGGGGACAGGTTGCCTTGGCCCCGTCCGTTTTTGCAGGGCTTCTTCTAATCGGCCAGGGCAGAAAAATCGCCGACGGTCGACAGGCTCGTGCCCAGCCCGTGCAGGATCGCCTCAAGTGCCGCCTCTGTCGCGTTGCCGAGCGTGGGTTGCATGGCCGGTGCAAAGTGAGGTGAGTGGTTTTGCACGGTTTCTCCGTCAGGCCGAGGGGGTTGGTGTCCGTTGACGAACCAGTACACGATGGGAACACTGATGGCTTCCGCCAGGAGCCCGAAGTCTTCTGAATGCATCATGGGAGGGATACGGTGTACAGCGTCGGCACCGAGACGGGCAGACAAGGCGGCCATGACATCTTCGGTGGCAGCGGGGTCGTTGTAGATCCTGGGGAACCGGTAGAGCTCTGTGATCCTGGGCTCAGGGGCTCCCGAAGCGGACGCTTCGGAGCTGATGATGCGTCGTGCAGCTGAGAGCATGTGCTCGTGGACGTCCTGATCAAAGCTTCGGAAATTGAGCGTGAGTTCTGCACAGTCAGCGATGACGTTTTCCTTGACGCCGGCATGAAAAGTTCCGACCGTGACGACTGCTGGACTGCGGGGATCGACTTCTCTGGAGACAATTGTCTGGAGCCGCGTGATGATGTGTGCTCCGAGAGTGATGGGATCGATGGACGCATGAGGCTGCGAGGCATGAGAACCACGCCCGAGGACCGATACCCGCCAGCTGGTGGCCAGCGTCATCGTATGGCCCGAGGCATATCCAACACTTCCCTGCGCCAGGGGCATCACATGCTGACCGTAGACAACGGACGGTCTGGGAGCCCTGTCCCATAGGCCATCCTCGATCATTGCGCGCGCCCCAGCGGCGATCTCTTCCGCTGGCTGGAAAATTAGGACCACCGTCCCGGACCAGCTGGTGAGCGAATTGCAGAGGACACGCGCGGCGGTCAGAAGCGCTGTCATGTGGATATCGTGCCCACAGGCGTGCATGACAGGGACCTGGTCGCCGGCCAGCGAGGCACGGGCGGTGCTCGCAAAGCTCAACCCAGTGTCTTCTTCTACCGGCAGTCCGTCCATGTCGGCGCGAAATGCGACCACCGGACCATCGCCGTTTTCGATGACGCCAACCACGCCGGTCCCACCACACCGGAAGTGAGCGATGCCGATATCGTCCAACTCTTGTTCAATACGCACCGCGGTGTTGTGTTCCTGGAGAGACAACTCGGGATGGGAGTGAAACCAGCGGTAAAGTTCAGTCATTCGTTCGCCGTCAACGGCCAACGAAGTGCGAGTGGCTTCAAAAAGCGTCATCGTCAGCTCCCTGTTCTTTCTGATCCGTCAGGCTGTGATTGGCCAGTTGGATTCGTATGGTTAAGCGGTGGTGCAAGTCTGCGTTGGTTGACTCAAATCGTGAGCGCCTCACTTGGGCCACCACCGCGAGATCTGAAGTGGCTGCTTCCCGCCAAAGATCGTTTCTCACCCACCCCTTTGTTTCGTAGGGGAGCCGCAAGAAGCAGGAATTCCAGCGACTTGCCGATGAGTCTTTGGTGCTTAGTGGTCCCTTACGGGCCCACGGCCTCAGCGAGGCGCCGGAACCGGGGATGGTTCCAGGCGTCATCGCCATGTCTGATCGTCGCCTCAGTCACCCCTGCAAACGCGGCGGAAAGGGAAGCAAATAACTACAACACAAGCTA
>NZ_JBHVRN010000043.1:0-1896 GCF_042885775.1 Paenarthrobacter sp. NPDC058040 | reverse complement strand
TTTTTTGGGTGGTGTAAGTTGTTGGCCTATTAGTACCGGTCAGCTTCACGAGTCTTTAGTCCTCGCTTCCACATCCGGCCTATCAACCCAGTGGTCTGGCTGGGGGCCTCTCACACGCAAAGGTGTGTGGAAATCTCATCTTGAAGCGAGCTTCCCGCTTAGATGCTTTCAGCGGTTATCCCATCCGAACGTAGCTAATCAGCGGTGCACTTGGCAGTACAACTGACACACCAGAGGTTCGTCCGTCCCGGTCCTCTCGTACTAAGGACAGCCCTTCTCAAATTTCCTGCGCGCGCAGCGGATAGGGACCGAACTGTCTCACGACGTTCTAAACCCAGCTCGCGTACCGCTTTAATGGGCGAACAGCCCAACCCTTGGGACCTACTCCAGCCCCAGGATGCGACGAGCCGACATCGAGGTGCCAAACCATGCCGTCGATATGGACTCTTGGGCAAGATCAGCCTGTTATCCCCGAGGTACCTTTTATCCGTTGAGCGACGGCCATTCCACAATGTACCGCCGGATCACTAGTCCCGACTTTCGTCCCTGCTTGAGATGTCTCTCTCACAGTCAAGCTCCCTTGTGCACTTACACTCGACACCTGATTGCCAACCAGGCTGAGGGAACCTTTGGGCGCCTCCGTTACTTTTTAGGAGGCAACCGCCCCAGTTAAACTACCCATCAGGCACTGTCCCTGACCCGGATCACGGGCCGAAGTTAGATGTCCAAAGTGACCAGAGTGGTATTTCAACGATGACTCCACCCGAACTGGCGTCCGGGCTTCAACGTCTCCCACCTATCCTACACAAGCCACTCCGAACACCAATACCAAACTATAGTAAAGGTCTCGGGGTCTTTCCGTCCTGCTGCGCGTAACGAGCATCTTTACTCGTACTGCAATTTCGCCGAGTTTATGGTTGAGACAGCGGGGAAGTCGTTACTCCATTCGTGCAGGTCGGAACTTACCCGACAAGGAATTTCGCTACCTTAGGATGGTTATAGTTACCACCGCCGTTTACTGGGGCTTAAATTCTCAGCTTCGCCCCCGAAGGGGCTAACCGGTCCTCTTAACCTTCCAGCACCGGGCAGGAGTCAGTCCGTATACATCGTCTTGCGACTTCGCACGGACCTGTGTTTTTAGTAAACAGTCGCTTCCCCCTGGTCTCTGCGGCCCACACCCGCTCACGCCAGCAAGTGGCGGTCACGGGGCAGGCCCCCCTTCTCCCGAAGTTACGGGGGCATTTTGCCGAGTTCCTTAACCATAATTCTCTCGATCGCCTTGGTATTCTCTACCTGATCACCTGTGTCGGTTTGGGGTACGGGCAGCTAAAACCTCGCGTCGATGCTTTTCTAGGCAGCATAGGATCACCGGATCCCCCCAAACGGGGGTCCCATCAGATCTCAGGAACGTGCTCGAAGCACACAGGAACGGATTTGCCTATCCCTGACCCTACATCCTTAGACCAGGACAACCATCGCCCGGCCCGGCTACCTTCCTGCGTCACACCTGTTAATACGCTTACCTCCCAGGATCAGGTCCCAGCCACCACCACAACCATGGCTCCCCGAAGGGAGATCCGATTGGGTGGGGGGTGGTTAGTATCCCCCGCTCAGTATTGGCGGTTTTTCGCCGGTACGGGAATATCAACCCGTTGTCCATCGACTACGCCTGTCGGCCTCGCCTTAGGTCCCGACTTACCCAGGGCAGATTAGCTTGACCCTGGAACCCTTGATCATTCGGCGGACGGGTTTCTCACCCGTCTTTCGCTACTCATGCCTGCATTCTCACTCGTGTAGGCTCCACCGCTGGTTTCCACCGCGACTTCACCGCCCACACGACGCTCCCCTACCCATCCACACCCCTGAACCAACCCCACAAAGGGAGCGGCTGAGGTA
>NZ_JBHVRN010000042.1:0-1969 GCF_042885775.1 Paenarthrobacter sp. NPDC058040 | reverse complement strand
CGAGAAAACTTATCATGACGAAAATGACAATTTTGAAAACACAATTTCGTTTCTCCAGTATAACACAAAACGTGATTTTTGAAGCAAAACGGTTCCTCTTTATGGAGCCGTTTTTTTTATTTCCCGAAGGGTTATTTGTCAGAATGACAAACCGATTTCGAGCCGGCGAGAACCCATTGTCACACCACGATTTAGGGGGTGTGTATAAATGGGCACTCTCTGTGAAATTTGAAGCTTTGAAATTCCGAATGGCGCACTTATACACTCTGTCGAGTGAGTGCTAAAATGCTGAAGCATTTCCGTCAAGCGTGTGGAGGAATCTTGTAGAGAGATATAGCATAGATACCCGTATCTCTAGAGATATTTTGGTATATCCCTGCTATATCTATGGGGTATCTATGCTATATCTTTGGCTTCAAAAACGGCACCTGTTCTAAGAGCATAGAAACTCAACAGGCACAGCCTGTTTGACACCCTTTTTTTTAGGGTGGCACCGAGTTTCCTTATGCTCTTTTTCTCTGAAGCTAAACCTGTTTTATATGTCGTAGTCTTTTTATTGGGAGTGACCCCTTGCTGTACAATTTCCGGAGGTGCCGATAAGGGACGAATTTTCCCTTGTCGGTTGCCTTTGGGGATTGTAAGGGGTGGAGGCTCGGAATCAAAAGGAAACGAAATATCATTCCGAGTGTGCTTCTTTTTTCTGTTCTTGAATTCTATTATTTCCAATGTTAGAATTATGTTAACAACTTGTTAGGAGTGTGTTTGGATGGAAGAGAAAAAACAAATTGGACCTCGAATTACTGTTGAAACATTTAAAAAGCTAGAGTTATTAGCCGAACATTTTACAAAACACAATGAATTTGGAAGAGTTTCAAAAGATGCTGTAATTGAGTTTGCTATTAAGGAATTGTATAGGGACTATTTGGGAAAAGGACGCTAATTTTTGTTGAAAAACTGACTTCGGATTTGGGGTTCTTTATTATTAACTTGATTTTAATTAAACATTACAGGAAAAATTGAGGGGAAATGGATGGATAAACGCAATGGTGACGCGGTTTTCATAGCTCCAAATGATGTTGTAAAAGTGACCACTATGAATCACGTCATTGAAGTTCAGCATATGGAGAAGATGAACCGGAAAAATAATATCAAAAAATTGGACAAGGATAGGTTTGTAGACCTCTCTACTGGGGAGATCCGGGAGTTCGAGCATTCGGAAAATCGGCAGGAAAATTATAATTCTTTGAGACAAACCTTTAAGAAGCTGCGTTATTTGATAAATAACAATTTTATAGGACGGCCAAATGAATTACATATAACTTTGACATACAAGAAAAATATGACGGACACGAAAAAACTTTATAGTGATTTTCAAAATTTTATCGACAGGTTGCGTTATAAATACAAGAAAGAAAGTTCGATAGATTATTTATCGGTGGTAGAGCCACAAGGACGTGGAGCCTGGCATTGTCATGTTTTAATGCGCTTTAATGATTTGGATAAGATTTATATTAAAAATGCTGAATTAAGGAGTCTATGGGGTTTAGGATTTGTAACAATCAAGTCATTAAAGGATATAGACAACATAGGAGCCTATTTGAGCGCTTATTTGACTGATATAGACCTAGAAGATGTCCAAGACAGGGAAACAGCCTTAAAAGTGGCTTCAGAGGGCTGTGAGGTGCAAACAAAGATCGTAGAAGGTCGGGAAAAGAAATTTTTAAAAGGCGGACGGCTGCACATGTATCCTTCCGGAATGAATATGTATCGAAAATCAAAAGGGATTGTTAAGCCGGAACGGGAAGAAATGAAGTTCGGAGACATAAAAAAAGTAGTGGGTTCGGCAAAACCACACTACGAGAAAAGTTATCATGTCGAAAATGACAATTTTGAAAACACAATTTCGTTTCTCCAGTTTAACACAAAACGTGATTTTTGAAGCAAAACGGTTCCTCTTTATGGAGCCGTT
>NZ_JBHVRN010000041.1:0-2019 GCF_042885775.1 Paenarthrobacter sp. NPDC058040 | reverse complement strand
CGCCAACCCGAACCGTACACACCTTCCGGCTTTCCGTTTCGCTCCCGGCGACTCAGAAAACAATACACGCCCCAACACCCCAACGCAAATCCACCACTGAGACAGCCTCCGAAGGCAACCAGACACACCGTTGAGCCACGTGAAGCCCGCGTGAAGATCCCGTGAAGACGCTCGCGGGCCATTCGGCAAAGACCGGCGTCCTACAGCCAAAAGGCGACCACCCGCCGTCGTACATCCCGCATCTGCTGAAGCAGGGCAACCGACGTGGCGGGAGTGACCCTGGACGAGTACTCGGGGCCATCCAGGGCCAAGCCTCCAACGCCCCGGCCCTATGAGTTGCCGTCGGGCGGGTGGGAGGATGGGCGCATGGAACTGCACATCACAGGAGATGCCGCTGCCGACCAACTGCTCAGCGACGATGCGTTCGCGCTGCTCACCGGCATGCTGCTCGATCAACAAGTGACCATGGAGTCCGCCTTCGCTGGACCCGAGAAGATCCGTTCACGGATTGGGTCGTTGGAGCCCGGCGCGATTGCGGCCTTTGACCCGGCAGGTTTTGTGGACGTCTTCAAACAGACTCCCGCTGTCCACCGCTTCCCCGGCTCCATGGCCGGCCGTGTACAAGCGCTTGCTGAGACAGTCCATAGCGATTGGGATGGTCAGGCTGCCGCCATATGGACTCGTGGCAACCCGGACGGGCCGGAAGTTCTGCGCCGTTTGAAGGCATTGCCCGGCTTTGGCGACCAGAAGGCGAGGATCTTCCTGGCACTGCTCGGGAAGCAATGTGGCCTCGAGGCCAAAGGCTGGCGAGAAGCTGCGGGACACTACGGCTCGGAGGGTTCATATCTTTCGGTGGCCGACATCGTGGATCCGGAGTCCCTGGCAAAGGTCCGTGCGAGCAAGCAAGCCGCGAAGGCTGCAGCCAAGGCGGCCAAGGCCTGACTTTCGCTTTAAGACAGCTAAGGCCCCGCATCTGCGGGGCCTTAGCTGTCCAAGTTCAACGGGCCGGCGTTCCCGGCCGGGACGGCGCGGGGATGTCGCGGGAAGGCACGACGGCGGCATCGAGGATTGCGCGATCGCCCAGCGGGCGATCCAAGTGGACTGTGAACGGTGTAGGAGGATTGCTCTGGCACGATGACAGCTGATCCCCGGACCTCCTTACCCCAATAACGAGTTCCACCGTTGCTTCGGTTTCAACTTTCTTGACCACCTCGATGCGCCCCGCAGCGTTCTGCCCTGAATTGCAGGCAGCTTCTGTGACGAGCAACGCAACGCTGTCATTCTCAGGGGCAGGGTTCGCGGACGGATCCAAGGTGACGGTGCCTGCCTTTAACTCACCAAGATCCAAAGTGGGCGTACAGGCAGACGCTTCGACCACCGCCCATACCGGTTTGCCTGGTTCCGAGGCCATGGAGTTCGTGGAAATGATGACGTACACGTAGTCGCGGATGTCGCCCGCTCCGTCGTCCTGCGGTACCGCGAGTTTGTTCATCAGCATGACCTTGTTGCTGCTTTCCTGCGCAATGAGCCAGGATTCTGCGTGGAATTGTTCCACGTCACGTCCGCCGAGAGCTGGCAGCGCTTCAGGCCCGAGCTCGGTGGCGGGCTTTGGGTTCTTCAACGCCTTGAGCGGAACCTCGTTGCCTTGGCAAAGCGCCGCATCGGATGTGATCTCCGCGACCGGGCCGGCTATGACTCCGCCGCCTGCGGCCTGATCAGGGGCCGCACATCCCGCTGCCAGGAAAATGGATACCAACAAGGCAGTGGACAGCGCAGTTGATGTCGATTTAGTCCCCATGACCCTCAGGGTACGCCCCGGAGCCGTTTCGGCGCCGTCCCTGCCCGGTCAATCCTGGTACATGGTGTGTTGTTAAACCAGGGAGACCCC
Organism: Paenarthrobacter sp. NPDC058040; assembly: GCF_042885775.1. Lineage (NCBI taxonomy): Bacteria > Bacillati > Actinomycetota > Actinomycetes > Micrococcales > Micrococcaceae > Paenarthrobacter > Paenarthrobacter sp. NPDC058040. Next base: position 131 of record NZ_JBHVRN010000041.1, on the reverse strand, counting down.
CCAACGTGGTGGTTGGGGGGTCTCGACCTGTTAATAGTTGTCCGGCGGTGTCCTACTCTCCCACACCCTCCCGGGTGCAGTACCATCGGCGCTGTGGGTCTTAGCTTCCGGGTTCGGAATGGGACCGGGCG
>NZ_JBHVRN010000040.1:0-2201 GCF_042885775.1 Paenarthrobacter sp. NPDC058040 | reverse complement strand
CCAAGCCCTCGACACCATCCGCCAAACATACAAAGCCGGCGACACCGACCTCGCCTGGACCCGCCTCACCAACTGGCGCATCCAACTCGCCGCCGCAGTGGACCACATTGAGCCGGAGTCAGTGACAGCTGCCCAGGTTGAGGGTGCACCAGACTCGCCAAGCACCATGCTGCTGGCAGCGTGGCTTCGCAACACTTTGAGGGTGCCGGTGAACGTTCAAGCTAGACCGTCGGGAAGCGGTGTGCGGCGTGTGCTCTTGTTGTCGGAGCAGGGTCACGTTCAACTTTTCCGTCCCGACCATTATGTTGCCGATCTCACTCAGCCCGGCCAGCCCGCGCAGCGGATCACCCTGCCGCGGCGCAGCCTCAAGGACTGCCTCGCAGAAGAACTCCGCCGGCTCGACCCCGACGAGGTCTTCGGAGACACCCTCGCATTGCTCGATCCCATTCACACTTACGGCGAATCACCCTTGCCAAGCTCAAGACTCGTCGGCGGCCGCTAATTTCGCGGCAAGAAATCGTTCACCGCAACCCAGCGACGCGGTCATCGGTTAGCCCCGTCACCTACGAAATGAAAGTCCTCAATATGACCTCAATAACGCCCAGCGCACAAACGGCAGACACTGCACGGGCACTCACAGCCAACATCTCTCTGATCCAGGATGAGATCACGGAGACCTTGGCAGGCGTGGATAAACACCAACTGGCCACCCTGGCCGCCCACGTCGAAGACGCGAAGCGGATTTTCATCGCCGGAGCAGGTCGTAGCGGCCTTGTACTTCGAATGGCCGCCATGCGGCTAATGCACCTGGGACTGACAGTTCATGTCGCGGGGGATACAACGACCCCGGCCATTGCCGCGGGTGACCTGCTCATTGTTGCTTCGGGCTCCGGTACAACGTCCGGGACCGTCAAGAGCGCCGAAACGGCCGCCAATGTGGACGCGCGAATCGCGGCAATCACGACAAACCGTAGTTCCCCACTGGCCCTCCTGGCCGACGTCGTGATTGAGGTACCTGCAGCCCAGAAAACAGATCACAGCTCCTCCGCTACCAGCCAATACTCCGGCAGCTTGTTTGAGCAGGCACTTTTCTTGGCAACCGAGTCTGTTTTCCAGACCCTGTGGGAATCGGCTGAGGAGCCAGCAGAACAGCTTTGGCTGCGTCACGCAAATTTGGAATAGCCCGACGCAGACCCCAGAACTCCGCTCGGCATCAACCGGACGGATTGGTTTAACCCATTTCAACGAAAGTAGTAAGAATGAAAATCCAGGTTGCAATCGATCTTCTGACCACCGAAGACGCCCTCGAATTGGCAGGTAAAGTCGCAGAGCACGTCGACATCATCGAACTGGGCACCCCGCTGATCAAGTCCGCTGGGCTCTCCGCAATTACTGCTATCAAGGGTGCACACCCGAACAAGATCGTTTTCGCCGACATGAAGACCATGGACGCGGGCGAGTTGGAAGCTGACATTGCTTTTAAAGCAGGTGCGGATCTCGTTTCCGTCCTTGGAAGCGCTGATGACTCCACGGTTGCGGGCGCAGTTAAGGCTGCTCAGGCACACAACAAGGGCATTGTCGTAGATCTCATCGGTGTCACCGACAAGGTCACGCGAGCCCGGGAAGTCCGCGCTCTGGGTGCAAAGTTCGTAGAGTTCCACGCAGGCTTGGACGAGCAGGCGCAGCCAGGCTACAACCTCACCGGTCTGCTCAGCGCAGGAGAAGAAGCCCGTGTGCCATTCTCCGTTGCCGGCGGGGTAAACCTGACCACCATCGCAGCCGTGCAAAAGGCTGGCGCTGACGTGGCAGTCGCCGGTGGAGCCATCTATGGTGCAGCCGACCCGGCACTTGCCGCAAAGGAACTCAAGGCCGCCATCTCCTAGTTCCAAAGACCAGGGTGGGCCACGCGACCAAGGGCTGGCCCACCTTGGTGGGAACTGAAGAACATCCAACCGGTTCCACAAGCAAAAGAGTGAAGGGTCCGCACCTTTGCGGTCTTTCACGACCTTTGGACCCGCCAGGGACCATACCGGCACCGAACATGAAACATAGCCCTAACTGAGGCTACGCCCCAAGCGGTGCCCATATAACCCTTGCCAAACTGTCTGGAGTTTTGATGTCAGCACACATCGGTGTCACCGGCCTAGCGGTGATGGGCGCCAACCTGGCCCGTAACCTTGCCCGCAATGGCTTCACCGTGG
>NZ_JBHVRN010000039.1:0-2307 GCF_042885775.1 Paenarthrobacter sp. NPDC058040 | reverse complement strand
TTGGGCTTCGAGGGCCCAGGGGACGGACACGCCGGAGGCGAGGATTTGCGCGGTGGGGCGGTTCTCGGGGCCGGTGGGGGCTTGGGCGAGGTGGTAGATGCCTTTGAGGAGGCCGGTGGTGTCGAGGTTTTCGGGTTCGGCGGGTTGGGTGATGGGTTCGTTGTAGACGGTGAGGTAGTACATCACGTTTTTGTCCGTGCTGTCGGGACCGTACATTTGCTCGAGGCCGTGGCGGATGATGTGGCCGATTTCGTAGCCGTAGGCGGGGTCGTAGGTGCGCACGGCGGGGTTGGTCGCGGCGAGCAGGGGGGAGTGTCCGTCGGCGTGTTGGAGTCCTTCGCCGGTGAGGGTGGTTCGTCCTGCGGTGGCGCCGATGATGAAGCCGCGGGTCATTTGGTCGGCGGCGGCCCAGAAGGAGTCGCCGGTGCGTTGGAAGCCGAACATGGAGTAGAACACGTAGATCGGGACGAGGGGTTCGCCGTGGGTGGCGTAGGAGGTGCCGGCGGCGGTGAACGCGGCGACGGCTCCGGCTTCGTTGATGCCGGGGTGGATGAGTTGGCCGGCGGGGGATTCTTTGTAGGCCAGGACGAGGTCGCGGTCCACGGAGAGGTAGTTCTGGCCTTTGGGGTTGTAGATTTTCGCGGTCGGGAAGAACGCGTCCATGCCGAAGGTGCGTGATTCGTCCGGGACGACGGGGACGAGGCGGTTGCCGAAGTTCTTGTCCCGCATGAGGTCTTTGAGGAGCCGGACGAAGGCCATGGTGGTCGCGGCTTGTTGTTTGCCGGAGCCGCGTTTGGCGATGTCGTAGGACTTGGCCTCGGGCAGGGTCACGGGGGTGTGGTCGGGGCGGCGTTCGGGCAGGAACCCGCCCAGTTGCTGGCGGCGTTCCATGAGGTACTGGATTTCCGGGGCGTCCATGCCGGGGTGGTAGTACGGGGGCCGGTAGAGGTCCGCGTCGAGTTGTTCGTCGGTGATGGGGATGCGCAGGTGGTCACGGAAGGCTTTGAGGTCTTCCATGGTGAGTTTCTTCATTTGGTGGGTCGCGTTGCGGCCCTCGAAGTGCGGTCCCAGGCCGTAGCCCTTGACGGTTTTGGCGAGGATGACGGTGGGTTTGCCCTTGAACTCGGTCGCGGCCTTATAGGCGGCGTAGACCTTGCGGTAGTCGTGGCCGCCTCGTTTGAGGCCCCAGATCTGTTCGTCGGTCAGGTCAGCGACCATGTCCTTGGTCTGCGGGGATTTACCGAAGAAGTGTTCGCGGACGAACCCGCCGGATTCGGCCTTGTAGGTCTGGTAGTCACCGTCGGCGGTTTCGTTCATCAACTGCACCAGCGCGCCATCATGGTCAGCTTCCAGGAGGGTGTCCCATTCCCGGCCCCAGACCACCTTGATCACGTTCCAGCCCGCGCCGCGGAAGAACGCCTCCAACTCCTGCATGATCTTGCCGTTGCCGCGCACCGGGCCGTCCAGGCGCTGGAGGTTGCAGTTGATCACGAAGTTCAGGTTGTCCAGGTTCTCGTTCGCGGCGAGCTGCAACAAACCACGGGATTCGGGTTCGTCCATTTCCCCGTCACCGAGGAACGCCCAGACCTGCTGGTCCGTGGTGTCCTTGATCCCGCGGTTCTGGAGGTACCGGTTGGACTGGGCCTGGTAGATCGCGTTCATCGGGCCGATACCCATCGACACGGTCGGGAACTCCCAGAACCCCGGCATCAACCTGGGGTGCGGGTAGGAGGACAGGGCGTGGCCTTCCTTGGACTTCTCCTGCCGGAACCCGTCCAAATCCTCCTCCGACAACCGGCCTTCCATGAACGCGCGGGCGTACATGCCCGGGGACGCGTGGCCCTGGAAGAACACCTGGTCACCGCCGGAAGGGTGGTCCTTGCCGCGGAAGAAATGGTTGAACCCGACCTCGTACAAGGTCGCCGCACCGGCGTAGGTGGAAATATGCCCGCCCACACCAATATCGGACCGCTGCGCCCGGTGGACCATCACGGCCGCGTTCCACCGCATATACGCCCGGTACCGGCGCTCGAACTCCTCGTTCCCCGGGAACGGCGCTTCCTGGTCCACCGGGATCGTGTTCACATAATCAGTGGTCGTCACCATCGGAACACCCACGCTCCGGGCACCAGCACGCTGCAACAACGAACGCATAATGAACTGCGCCCGCTCCGTACCCTGCTCCGCGATCAACGCATCAAGGGACTCAATCCACTCCGCGGTCTCTTCCGGATCACGATCAGGCAACTGGGCAGTCAACCCACTAAGGATGTGTGAGGTCTCTTCTCCTGCAGCCACGTCCAACCT
>NZ_JBHVRN010000038.1:0-2531 GCF_042885775.1 Paenarthrobacter sp. NPDC058040 | reverse complement strand
CATGATCACGGGAACCCTGACCTCGGAGACCTTCCTGCGGGCCGTTGAGCTGACAAGGACGGAGGCCCAGGTCTTCGACGAAGCCTACGAGGCCACCACCCAGTACGTTCCGTGGCCCAAGGCTTACGGTGGAGACATGGTGGCCCAAGCCGCAGCGGCAATGATGCGCTCGGTGGACGCGGACAGGCAGCTCCACTCGATGCACAGCTACTTCATGCGCCCGGTGGACATCGGTTCGACGGTCCGCTACGAAGTGGAACGCCTCCGGGATGGCCGCGGCTACTCCACCCGCACGGTTCGGGGTTTCCAGAACGGCAAACCCGTATATGCCGCGATGGGTTCCTTCCAGGTTCCCGAAGGCGGGCCGGACTTCCAGCCCGAGGCGCCTGCCGCCGTCGAGCCTGAATCGCTGCGCTCCGCAGCGGAGGCGCTCACCGAAAGCGAAGGCCCGGCCGCCGAATATTGGGGAACCGGCCGTAGTTTCGACATGCGGCATATTCCTGGTCCGGTATACGTTGAGCTGGAGGGCGGTACCGCCCCGCAGCAGGCGATCTGGGTCAAGGCGTTCGACACCTTGCCTGATGATGCCAATCTTCAGCGGACAGCCCTCGCCTACGTGTGTGACTACACCATCCTGGAACCGCTGCTCCGGGTCAACGGCCTCAATTGGTCCAGTCCCGGCCTTGCCACCGCCAGCCTGGATCACTCCATGTGGTTCCACCGCGACGGCCGGGTGGACGACTGGGTGCTGTACGCCCAGGAAGCCATCTCCGGCCAAAGCAACCGGGGCTTGGCCATGGGCCGCTTCTTCGATCAGCAAGGCAGATTGCTTGCCACGGTTGCCCAAGAAGGCATGATCCGCGGCTGAACCCCGTGTCGCCAGGCGCAAGGATCCCTCTCCACATTTCACGGCGCAATCCGGGTCGTGACTTGCAACTTACTTCCATCAGTTTTAGCGATGCACCAACGAAAGGAACGGCCATGACGCTCTCGGCATCTGCCCACGTGGACACGTTCACCCGCGACCACCTCCCGCCCGCCGATACTTGGCCGGCGTTCGAATTCACCCTCCCCGAACTCCACTACCCGGAACGGCTCAACGCGGCCGCCGTACTGATCGACGAGACCGTGGCCGAGTACGGGGCTGACCGGCCCGCCCTCCGCACTCCCGACGGCGTTGTCTGGACGTACGGAGAGCTCCAGACCCGGTCCAACCAGGTGGCGCAGGTCCTCACCGAGGACCTCGGCGTCGTCCCGGGCAATCGTGTCCTGCTCCGTGGCCCCAACAATCCGTGGATTGTCGCGGCATGGCTGGGTGTCCTCAAGGCCGGGGCCGTGGTGGTGACCACCATGCCGATGCTGCGCTCGACGGAGGTATCCACGATCATCGAGCTGACCAAGCCTGTTGTGGCGGTTTCGGACCACCGCTTCGTGGACGAGTTGGCGGTCGCCGCAGGTGATGACGTCACCGTCCTGACCTACGGAAAAGACAACGACGGCGACCTCGCCGCCCGCTGCTCGCGCAAGAGCGGGGAGTTCACCGCGGTGGACACGTCCTCTGACGACGTTGCCCTGCTGGGTCCGACCTCCGGGACAACGGGTGTGCCCAAGGTGACCATGCATTTCCACCGGGACATCCTGGCCAACGCGGACACCTTTGCCCGGTACATCCTGGAGCCCACGGCGGACGACGTTTTTGCTGGTTCGCCTCCGCTTGCTTTCACTTTCGGCCTGGGCGGACTGGTGGTCTTCCCGCTGCGGTTCGGCGCATCCGCATTGTTGACGGAGAAGGCGGGACCGGTGGAACTGGCCGAGCGGGCAGCCGAAGCCGGTGCCACAGTGCTTTTCACCGCTCCGACGGCCTACCGGGCCATCCTCAAGGAGAAGCGCGGTGACCTGTTGAGGGGCCTCCGGATTGCCGTTTCCGCGGGTGAACACCTGTCCAAGGAAACGTGGGAGGCCGTCCACGAGGCTACCGGCCTGCGTCTGGTCAACGGCATCGGCGCAACCGAGATGCTCCACGTGTTCATCTCCGCTGCCGGGGATGACATCCGCCCGGGCGCCATAGGTAAGGCGGTGCCGGGATATCGGGCCACGATTCTTGATGAAAACGGCCACGAACTCGCGCCGGGCAACATGGGTCGCTTGGCTGTCATTGGGCCCACTGGCTGCCGGTACCTCGACGATCCCCGCCAGGCCAACTACGTGGTCCGTGGCTGGAACGTCACGGGGGACACGTTCTCCATGGATGCGGACGGGTACTTCACGTACCAGGCACGCTCGGACAACATGATCGTCTCCTCGGGGTACAACATTGGCGGTCCCGAGGTTGAGGCCGCCATCGACCAGCACCCGGACGTGGTGGAGAACGCGGTCATCGGAGTTCCTGATGAACAGCGCGGAAGCATTGTGTGCGCGTTCATCGTGTTGCGGGAGGGCGTCAGCGGTGACGCTGCGAAGCGCAAGGAGATCCAGGACTTCGTGAAGCAAACCATCGCCCCGTACAAGTACCCCAGGGACATCCGTTTCGT
>NZ_JBHVRN010000037.1:0-2663 GCF_042885775.1 Paenarthrobacter sp. NPDC058040 | reverse complement strand
GCGGTATTCGGTGGTGGTCTGGCTCATGGGTTTCTCCTTTGTCTTTAGGCGGGGGTGGTGGCTGGAACGTGGATCCGGAACCGGTTCTCCAGCCGACCGATCCCGTCGATTTCGGTGGTCAGGGTGTCGCCGTCCTGGAGGAAGCGCGGCGGGGTCATGCCCATGCCCACTCCCCCGGGCGTTCCCGTGAGGACAAGATCGCCGGGGCGCAGGGTGGTGAATTGCGAGATGTAGGAAAGCAACTGTGCGGGGCCGAACACGAGGGTGCGGGTGTTGCCGTCCTGGACAAGCTCGCCGTTGACGTAGCCCTTGACCTGGAAGTGTTCGCCGGCTTCGTCCGCGGTGACCATCACCGGGCCCACGGGAGTGGTCGCGTCCCAGGCTTTGCCCTGGAACCACTGCAGCGTCCGGTTTTGCCAGTCCCGCATGGAGACATCGTTGGCCACGGTGTACCCGGCGATCGCCTCGCGGGCCTGGTCCTCGTCCGCCTGGTACAGCTCGGAACCCACGACGACGGCCAGCTCGGCTTCCCAGTCGACGCGGGCACTGCCATGGACTTCTACCGGGTCATTCGCGCCGACCAAGGTGTCCGCATACTTGGCGAACAGCGTCGGGTACTCCGGGAGGTCCCGGCCCATCTCCTGGATGTGATCACCGTAGTTCAAGCCGCAGCAGATCACTTTCCCGGCGTTGGGCAGCAGAGGGGCGAAGTCAGGGTTGCTGATGGTTTCTCCGTCGGCTGCTTCCGCCACGGCCCGCCAGTTGTCCTGGGCCAGGAGTGCGCCCACATCACTGGCCGGAAGCGTTCGGTAAGTGCCCTCGCCCGTGGCGAGTGCCGCCGTCGTACGTCCGCCCGAGGTGCGCAGAGTGGCAAGTTTCATCGGCTGGTTTCCCTTCAAGATTCGATGTATCGACTTTTTTACGATCGTCACATATGCTCAATGTAACACGGCAGAATCGATCTGCAATAGAGGCTTACGAGATTTAGGCGACAATCAGGAGGATCAGCATGGCGCACAAGACCATCAACCCGGAATCACTGCCCAAGCCGTCGGGTTTCGCGCACGGCACGCTCGCGGGAAATACCATCTACCTGGCGGGCCAGACGGCGCTCGGCAAGGACATGAAGATCGTCTCCGGCGGTATCGTGGAGCAGTTCACGCAGGCGTTTTCCAACGTCCTGGCCACGCTCCGCGAAGCGGGCGGGCAGCCGGAGGACCTGGTCAACGTCACCATCTATCTCACCGACGTGGACGACTATATGGCCAACGGCCGCGAAATCGGGCGCATCTGGCGCGAAATGGCCGGCTCCGAGTATCCAGCCATGGCCGGCATCGGCATCACACGCCTGTGGCAGAAGGAAGCCATGATCGAAATCCAGGCCATAGCCGTCATTCCTGAACGCTGAGGGCTTGGTCCGGTCCGCCCCGAAATTGCTTAGCCGGGACGTGAAGTAACTGAAGCTGCTGCGACGCTGCGGTCGGGCTCGGCGGTGGCTCAGTCCAAACGCGGGCGCATCGGCGTCCGGGAGTAACTGACACGGGCATCGCTCAGGCTACCGCCCGGGCGATGCCCCTTCCGTCTAGCAACTACTGGCTCTAATGCCGTGACTGACCGGAGATGATGGCACGAAGCCTCCCGCATTGAATCCACTCGTACGAGATTGTTCCGAAGTTTGTTTTGGGGCGTAGCGCCGCATTGGAAGCAGCGCTCGAGAGTAGGGCTTACGAACAGAAAGTGTGGAGACTAACTTCTGGCTACCGCCGTCGCGCCAACAGCGGCCTGGAGTGCGCGCACCGACATGTTAAAGAATGCTTCGCCCACTTTGTCTTTGAGCGTCAGACGCTGCATGGTGAATCCGTCTATGGCCCCTATCAGCAACTGAGCCAAAGTGTCCAGATCCACGTCGGCCTCGTCAGGGGTCATGACCTCCACAAGCAATTGTTCGAATCCGCTGAGATACCGTCGGTAGACCCGACCAGCCAGGTGACTCGACGTAGGGTTGCGCAAGGACCAAAAGGTCAACTCAAGCATCGCCAGCTGGACCTGGGGATTCCCGCGGTTCCACTGGACGTAAGAACGCATGATGTCTTCGATGCCTTGTGCCAGCCCAACCCCCGGCGTCACCGAACTGCCAATTTCAGCGAAGGCGCTTGAGGCTGCATGCTCGTACACGGCCTGGAGGAGATCTTCCTTGGTCTCGAAGCAGTAGTGGAGGTTAGGTGCGGGAAGCCCCGCCTCCTCAGCAATGCGACGAGTTGTCGCCTTCGCCAGCCCTTCCTGAATAATCACGCGCGTGGCGGCGGTGACGAACTGGCGTCGCCGCTGTTCCACAGGCAGATGGGACTGGGCCATTTTTTCCTCCAGTTGGGTATCCGTCAGGCGACGGCGTGGATCTAGTTGACATTCTAGTGCCGAGGTTCTTTCAGCGCCTCCGAAAGCTGCGTGCGAATTGAGCAAGGGGTCAATTTCCTCGCGGCGGGGTTTCAGGACGCACGTCCGTTGATCATAGCCTTCAGCAGGTAAAACGGCGGAGTGAGATGTCGGTTCCGGGATTGCTTCTACATTAGTCTTGATCAAGCGCTCAGGTTTGTGTTAGTGTTCTTTTAGTTGATGTGATCCCGGACACTTCCGGGGTTGGTTGGCTATAGTTTGAACGCAGC
>NZ_JBHVRN010000036.1:0-3026 GCF_042885775.1 Paenarthrobacter sp. NPDC058040 | reverse complement strand
CGTCAACGAAATGAGCACCCCGGAATGGCACACCGGCCACCCCCTGCTCTACTTCAAAGGCCAATACCGCCACCTCCTCCCCACCACCGACTAACACCAAAGTCGCAGCACCCGGTGTTGGGCGCCTGCCGTTTGCAGGCGCCCAACAGCCAACCCTTTCAGCGCAGGTTGAGCCGCTGACGTCATACCCAGGAGCACTCCATTGGTTTCCACATCTACTCTCACCCGTGAACAACCCACACATGGGAAGCCGTATGGAAGAGACGATCTCGACGCCGCACGCGCCGCCTTCAGCCAAGAGGTCCGGCTGGAAATCATCCGCTACCTGCGTATCACCGGCCCGTCCGACCGGACCCGGATCGCCGAGGACACTTCCATCAGCCACGGACTGGTCGCCCAAGCATTGAACAAACTCAAAAGCCTGGGCCTGGTCACCGACAACGCCAACGACGTTGATCTGCCGGCCAGGGAACGGACCTACACCCTTGACACGAACCTCACCGACCGGCTCCTCCACTCCATGGCACGCTACCTCCTCGGTCCCTGACCAGGACCTAACTGCACGCCGCGGGGATGAGGTCCCCGCACCGTTCCACCACGGACCATCCTGAGAAAGGAAAAAGCAATGACGCTGTTCTCCTGGAGCACCAAACACCACACCACCACCAAACGACACACCTTCCCCGTAGCCCCCGCTACGCGAACCCCCGACCTGGCCTGCTACGCGTGGGAAGGGCTCTACCTTGATGCCGCAACCGGGCCCACGCAAGCAACCACCGCGCCTCCATCCCTGGCCCCACGCCCGGCAAGGCTGCCGCTATCCATCCACAACAACAACGACCGCCCCTGCGCTGGAGCCTGCACGAGCTGCATCCAGCACTGAACGCTCGCGGGCAGCTTCCCTTGGGCGCGGGCGAGGTTGTCATCGGAAGGTCCAATAGCTGTCATCACGTACTGCCGAATCAACGGGCAGAACCGTCAGGGTCGATTCGGAAGCAGTTGGCGGCACTTAGGCCAGCAGTTTTGTGCTGCATTTCCGCCCCGTTGTTGCTCACGACACGATCGATTGCGCTTCTTCTTCGCGACTTGCTGCAAACTCATGGGATCTTCCGATCACTAACTTCGGAGATCAATTACCGCGCGGGCGGGTTTCCGTGTCTCCAGTCTGCACTTCGCCCGAGCCTAGTCGCCTTGATCAATCACCTGGGCGCGTTTGTCGTTCTCACGGTCCGATCCCTGCAGTCAGCATCTATCGACGGGGTGGGTCACGAGGAAAGTCGGTCACGACCGGGATCCGAAATTGGAATAACGCCCCCAGCGTTTGTCGCGGCGCGTGCCCCCAGCGACCGATCCATCAGGTGCTCATCAGCCGGTGTCGGTCCTGCAGAACGTGACCACCGAGAACCGGGGACGGAACCTCGATGCCCTGAACCGTCCACAGGACAAGAGAGGATGTTTCTGTCGAGGATGATGAAGTCCGTCAACTTGCTGATCTAAAAGCCGGAGCGGTTCCCGCGCCCATGAGCCTCAGTTCCGCTGGTAGCGGAGGCGACGATCGCCTCCCTCCGACTGACTTCCCTCGGGCCGGCCATTAGGCTCTCGCTGGAGCGTCCATCGACCTCCGTGAGGGTCGAACAAATCTGGAACGTCGGATCAGTGGCCGCCGTCGGTAACCCCAGCATCGATCCCCACCACAAGGGAACCACGCTTTGCCATCGGTCGCTAACCCAACCGCGACACGCGTCGACACCTTTGCCGAAATCGACTGCCGCATATGCCTGTACGAGCGGCAGACCCATTCGGACAAGGGTCGCACAGCTGATCGCGCATCGGATCCTGTACGAAGCACGCACTCGCTGCCGTGCAGTGGCGTTTGCAGGTCGATGCGGCGCAGCGCACGCATCGCCACGTCGATGGATCTCCACCCGCTACCAGGATATCCAGACTCAAATCCTGCTTGACGGTGCAAGCGGCGAACGAACGAGGTTCACGCATCATGGACGCGCCGAACTGTGGTCGCCCCGTCGAGACGAACTGTGACACCACAGACCTTCGGCACTCGTCCTCGCTCCCAGCGGTCTGGTGGGTCGTCGAGGCCCTGCATCCATGCCGTGGCCTCATCAAGCGGAACTGAGCGGAGCGCCTGACGGGTGCAGACCACCCGACGGAAGAGTTCACCTCGCCTGTGAAGCTCGCGGAGGTGCTCGGTTCAGAAGTTAATGTGCCCTTGTAAAATCGAAGTGACTCCGACGCTCGGATGCATCGCGGCGGCGATGGCTGCCCACATATCGACGTCCGGGTGTCGACGCAAAGGCTCCTGCAGCTTTCAGCCCTGCCGGTGCGCGTTGTAGTGATGCACACCGTGAACTACCGACCCGGTTCAAGGCCGCAGAGTTGAGCACAGCGGGGTTCGCCCGATCGTCTGGCGTCGGAAAGTAAACGGGCCTCCGGGGCGACGGGTCAAGTTCTGCACGGGTAGCCCAGCGTCTCTCAGCCAGCAATTTCGGGAAGCCGAGGTGATCGGGCGGATTTCCGATCGGAGATGGCATTATCCATGGGCCAGGTTCTGACTCACGCGCCGCGCGAACGCTGTCGAGGATCCGAGGGGCAGAGGTCAACCGAGAAGAGACGGATGAACGAGGTTGTGCAGAGCTCGCGCCACCTTGTGGGCATGGGAGTCCACGAATCCTGGCAGGACGGTCCAGCACGCCAGATCGATCACGGTTGCCCCATCTGAATACGCGGCGGGCATCTGTTCGGACGTGCAACAGCGAATAGCTGCTCCTGCGGTGGCGAATGCTTCGTGGAGCGAGGGGTTCCTGTCGACGGTGATGACGACGCCGCCTACGTCATAAAGTAACTCCCCGGATTGAGCAGGACGGTGTCCCTGCAGCAGTAGCTTGCAGGGACACCGTCCCTAATCCACGATTTTAGACTGTGGTGGGTGTGTTGGTGCCGATGTGGCATTCGACGCCGTATTTGGCCATGAGGGGCAGTGTTTTCTGGGCGACGGCGGCGAGGTCTTC
>NZ_JBHVRN010000035.1:0-3161 GCF_042885775.1 Paenarthrobacter sp. NPDC058040 | reverse complement strand
CACACACCTACGGCCGTGTTGACGCCGAAGGCACGTTCCACACCCTGTGGGGCGAAGACAAGTCCGAAATCCCGGCTGTCGACACCCACTAGTCGATGCCACGAACAGGAGCCCGAAATGTGGAGGTTGGCCATGAAAGTATTCGAAGGCACGTTAGCGCAGGACCCGCTGACCTCCACAGACACCGACTTGGACCAGAAACTCTACAGTAGCGAACCCTACTGGTGGATTCTCGCCGGAGGAATGCACGTAGACGGGTTCAGCTGCCCTCCTGCCCTCGGTCCTGAACAAGGTGAAACGGACCCGCCTTAGTTTGCAGCAGCTAAACCAAGGTGCATATAAGGCCGCAAGGGGTCTCCGTGATGGCAGCCACGAGACCCCTTGCTTACGCCCCCGTTCTGGCAGCCGTGGTGCTGGATGTAGAATGTGGCGACGCACAGAGACGTCCCCTCAAACTGTGCGCACGCCTATGCTCAACGCCCACTCGGTTGACTAGTCTTTAGCAATACCAATTCCGATTAAGTGATGGAGATAACCGGTGCGGAGTGACCCAAAGCTCCGACACCCAGGTCAACGGGCCCCTTCATCTGACGCAGGACCACGGACCTGACGTTGGGTAGGTAGAGGAGGAACGCCCTACGTCCGAGAGGCACGTGGCAGCACTAACCAGCTGTCAGGTATTGCAGAGTATTCCTCCGTTTGCGCGGCGCATCCGCAAGTACGGGCGCTCAGAGAGTGAGTTTCCATGTCCATCCGTGAACTTCTCGGGGGTCACCTAAGCGACGGAACAGGTCCCGCCGATCCCGAAATAAGGCAGTCTTGGTATCGCTCAACATTGGCCGGGCTGCACCCGGGAAGTGACATTGTTATCGACAAGCTCGCCGAGATGAACCTCCAGTCGCGGCTGATGAGGGCCGCCTCACCGATACTTGAAGGCCTCGAAAGCCAACTTCACGAGTCCCAGTTCGGGCTGCTTCTTGCCGACAACGAGGGCTACATTCTCCATCGCACATTTGGAAGCCAGCGCATGGCATCGGCCTCTGACAGGTTGGGCGTCGTTGTGGGGGCCCAAATTACAGAACAGACCAGTGGGACTAACGCGATTTCTACACCCATCGAAACCAGGCGCGGAGTGTTCGTTCTCGGCGAGCAGCACTTCTTGGAGTGCCTGCGCGATCAGATCTGTTTCGGCCTCCCTATATTCCAGCCTGGCACACGACGTCTCGAAGGTGTGATCAACATAATGGGACCGGGCCGCGAAAGCCCCGCGCTAATGAAGCCGGTTCTCACTTCGGCGGTGCGGGAAATTCAACAAAGGCTGTCGAACACCTACTCAGATTCGCAGGTCGCTCTCCTACTCGCATTTCGTTCCGCGTGTGAGAATCACCGGCGCTTACCCGTCGTCGCCATCGAGCCCAGCGAGACTTTCACAAACGGGCCGGCGGCCTCCGGCCTGTTGGACAGTGACCTCGAGGTCCTTAAGGAATTCGCCATGCTACGCGGCGTTGATTTTGGGGACCGAGTCGAGATGGACCTGAGCGTCGGCCGACGGACGGTCCTTGTGGAGCGAGTATCAGAACAAGGGGCCGTCTTTAGAGTCCTCGGAAACAACGAGCTCTCACCTGCCGTGCCACGAGCCTCCGTCAGGTATAGGTCAGTCGGGGACGAGCTGGAAGAAGCGCTTGCGGAGGCACGGAATGCCAATGGCCAGGTTCTCATCACAGGCGAATCGGGTTCCGGCCGCACCACCGCCGCCCGCAGCGTGGCATCCCGGAAGCCCTTCCATGTAATAGATGCCAGTGAAGCTTTACTCCAGGGCGCCGAAGCCTGGGTGCTCCGCCTCCGAACATTGGCCGAAAAACCTGAGACTAGTGTGCTCGTGGAACAGATCCAGCTTTTGGATCCCTCTTTGTCCCAAGTCCTGATTGACGTCATGGAGACAGCAGAGGCGCGCATCGTATTGACGGCCGACACGGATCAGGCTTCCATCATTCCAGTAGGCGCGCGATGCCAGTGCGTCGTGGAACTCCCAACACTCAGGGAACGCCGCCCCGAACTCGCATCCATAGTTGCGACGATGCTGAGTGACCGCGGCGTCAAGAACACAAGATTCTCTCCTGCCGCTATCACTGCTTTGGCGGCGCACGACTGGCCAGGTAACTACAGAGAACTACAGCGAGTCTTGGACGAGGTTCTCGTCGCTAGATCTGTGGGAGACGTATCACTTGGCGATCTTCCAGCTCGGTACCGTGCGCCGGGTCGCAGAAGAACCCTTGGGTTACTAGAGCAAGCGGAGTTCGATGCGATTCGTAAAGTACTTTCGCAGGTCAGGGGAAACAAAGTACAGGCGGCAGAGGTCTTGGGCATTAGTCGCTCAACCCTATATGCACGTATGAAGGCACTAGGACTTCAGTAGCTCCTACTCGCAAACTTCGAGGTAACAGAAATGCGTAAATGTGACCGATTTCTAGTCGATCGATTGGAAGCAAAAACATCGACTTCTTGGACGTTGCGTAAGGTTCGGTGGGAGGCTGCCAACTATGAGGAACTTCTGTTTCCCGATCTTTCTGGACCCGGAAGTCATTCAGACCTTCACGTGACTTTCTATGACGTTCATGAAGCAGCATCTGCACCAATTCCAAAGGGTCAGACGGCGTTCTAAGGTTCTTCGAGGGCTCGTAACCTCGAAGGAATGACGCGATCGACATGAACGTGCATCGGTTGGGCAGGCGCAGGGGAAAGTGGGCTTCCCAGTCGTGGTCGAACCTCTCAGAAACTACGTTAAAAGGCGCACGGCAAGGAATTGATCGACAATTCGTCCTCTACGCAGCCCCGCGGAGCAACGTGTGATCAATCTTATGATGCGTAAGCTGGGCGATTATTCAGTGAAAAGGGTGGGAGAAGAACGAACTCGAGAGAGTGTTTGATGCCTGCATCTACTAGTTGTTCATCCGACCGCAAGAAAACATAGTTACAAAAGTTAAACATTCACGAAACCTAATAGTGTTGAATGTGAGTAATCATTATTTCTTGACAGTAACCATGCGAAAACGACTGGAGAGAATAATGGAAACGCTGCTTGGAACACTCAGCAAGGCCGGAGCAATCCACAAGGTCGAGAATGCCTACCTCGAAATTCCGTCCATGGACCTTCCGGGGAG
>NZ_JBHVRN010000034.1:0-3389 GCF_042885775.1 Paenarthrobacter sp. NPDC058040 | reverse complement strand
GCCCACCGCCGCATCACCGACTCCGCCAACGAACCCGACCCCGCCCAAGCCCTCGACACCATCCGCCAAACATACAAAGCCGGCGACACCGACCTAGCCTGGACCCGCCTCACCAACTGGCGCATCCAACTCGCCGCCGCGATGGAACAGGCCGACGGCGCTTCAGTCACCGGCATAACGGTGGAGGGCGCGTCCGATTCGCCAAGCACCATGTTGTTGGCGACGTGGCTGGGACGCTCGCTCCTTGCCCCGGTGACCATCGTGGCCGATCCGCCCGGCACGGGAATCCGTGGGGTCAGGCTGACCACCACCGCCGGTGTTATCCGGCTCTCCCGGCCCGGCCACACCGTTGCGGAGTTGACCCAGCCCGGCCAACCGGCACAGCGGATCACCCTCGCGCGGCGCAGCCTCAAGGACTGCCTCGCCGAAGAACTGCGCCGCCTGGACCCGGACGACGTCTTCGGCGATACGGTCCGCGCCTTCGACCTGACCGGAATGAACCGGGAGTGCGTCCATCAGCGCAACGTTGATGTTGACGCCTTGGTCTCCGCGCTAAGCAGCGTCGACGACGCCCTCGCCAGCGCGCTCTGATCCACGGCACAAACCTCGAACACAAAGTTTCCCAAAGCAAAGGCGCCATCACCCCACGAGGTGATGGCGCCGTCGTACTTTAACGGTGCCCGCTCAGAACAGGAGGGGAGCCAACCGCAGGGCGAGGTCGCGCGCCTCGTCCTCGTGTTGGCAGGTTGCGCTGAAGCGTTCGGCCGGGCTGGTGAGGCAAAGGGCAGCACCCGCGGGCTCGTCGTTGAGCCGCACGGGGAAGGCCAGGCTGGCTGATCCCTCTTCGAGTTCGTTGATTTCGGTGGCCTCGTCGTTGGCCCTTATTTCTTCAAGTTGTTTTTCCAGGAGAGCTTTGTCCGTGATGGTCTGTGGGGTCAGTCCCATCAGCGGACCCTTGGGAAATGGTGCGGCGGAATCGCCCATTTCGGCAAGCATGAGTTTCCCCGCTGCGGACATGTGTGGATAACGCAGCATTTCAAAAACCGAATGCAACGGATAATCCGGATCTTCGTCGGCAATTCTCAGCGAGGAATTCCTGAACATTATGAGATGAACGGCAAAGCGATTCTTGCTGCGGAATTCCTGGATGGCATCGCGTGCTGCCGTGGGGACCGTGGGCGGGGTTGCTGCCGTGATCAGGCCGGAGATCGCGTGCCCCAGCGCGAAACCCCGGAGGTCCGAGGTCCGTGCAAGGTATTCGTCCGCGACCAGCGAGTTCAGCACCCGGTACGCCGTTGCCTGGGGCATCTGCAGCGCGTCGGTGATCTCCTTGGCCGTGGTGCCCGTACCAAAGCGCGCCACGGTTTCCAGGACTTTGAGCGAGTTCAGCGTTGAGCTCGGCTTGGTGTGTGAGGGTCTGTAATTCATGCTCATCGGGTTGGCCTGCCATTGAAGAGGTCCAGGTCCCGGGTCTCGTCGTAGATTCCGACGGACGCCAGGCGGTCAGGTAATCGGAAATGCAGGAACGTGGCGTAGAGGACGCTGGCCAGGACGACGCCGGCGTAGACGATCGCCTGCAGGTTTCCGGTGCCGATGGAAATCGCCGTAGCCGTCCAGATCACCGCCCCCAGGGCCAACGACGTCAGCGCGCCGAGCACCCAGCTGGAGAGGGTGCTTTCGCCGATCCTGCGCAGGAAAAACGGAAGCGACGCGCTGGCAAGGGTGTACGAACCCAGATAGCCGTACGCGCCAAGGGTGAAGAGGATAGCCAGGCCCCTTTCGGGACTGGCGCCCCAAGCGATCATCGCTACAGGCACGACGGCGACAATCGGCATGGTGACCACGATCGCCGTAGAGGGGGTTCGGAAAGCGGCGTGGGTCCGGCCGAAGATCCGAGGGGCGACGCCTTCCCTGCCCATGCAAAAAAGGATGCGGGCGAAGGCGTTCATCGAGGCGATGGCGCAGGCAAAGAACGAGGCTGCGATGCCAAGGTCGAGGACTGCCGCAAACACCGGGGATGTTTGGGAGAAGAGGTCGGACAAGGGAGTGGGGCTTCCGGCGATGCTCAGTGGAGCGTCCTTGAGCGCAACATCCTGCGCCGACACGGAAATCAGGCAAAGGACGCCCATCAGCATCGGGGTCCAGGTGATGGCCCGGGGGACGCTGACGAAAGGTTTGTGGGCCTCGCCGCCCAGCGTGGTGGGGCTTTCGAAGCCGACAAAGGCGCTGACCGCAACCACGATGCCGAGCGGAAGTGCGTCAAAGTTTCCGCTCCACGCAAACGCGCTGCCGAAGTCGAGGCCGGACTCATTCAGGGCAAAATACACGATCATCAGCACGGCCAGGACCCCGATGGAGATGACCTCCATCAGCACCGTGAACCAAGCCGATATCCGGATTCCCCGGACCATGAGGTAGCACGCGGCCCCGGCGGCCAGCAGGATGGCCAGGATCGGAAACAGGGTGGAATCCGCGGCTGCCACGCCCAGGTTGCTGAAGAGCTTGGCTGTGTAGATGCCAACCACCAGCAACCCGGCCATTGCCACGAGTCCGTAACCGAACAGCGCCGACCAGCCGGCAGTGATGGCCGTGCGCTGTCCCAATCCCTTGGCCGTGTAGCTGTACAGGCCGCTGACAGCTGCCATCCGTTTGGCCATGGGCCGGAGGCAGAACGAGACCAAAACCATGACGGCCATGGCCGCTCCGAAGGTCACCACAAGGTTCGGTCCGCCCGTTCCGAAGACGAGCCCTGGAAAAACCAGGGCAGGGATCACTGACATGGCGCCTGCGGGCGCTACGCCGGCTACCGCCTGCGCGAAAACGGGCAGAAAGGAAAGTTTTCGACGGCGGAGGCCCTCCACTGGTGATTGTCGCGTGATGAAGCGATCACTGCGGGCAGACATTGAGTACCAACTTTCCCTCGGACAGGCATGTCTACGGTGCTGATAAGGGGCGGACGCCATCGGGCCGAGAAGCAAAACATTAGCATTCCATGGCCCTTCTTCTACAGATGTTAAGGCGATTCCGTATGTTTCCAACATGTTAACTGGGGTGGGAAAAAGTGCCCACGAATTTCTCACCTAAATATTCAAAAAAGGCCTCGCATAAACCTTTTGAGTGGCGTAGCTTTTTCACACAGACGGAATGCGAGTGACTGGCATCACATCCCGTGAGGCTCTCCGAGGAGTCCGCCGGCCCGCTGTACATCGAACTTCAGCACACCTGTCCCGAGGGGCCGGGTGTGCCACCTAAGGTCCGTTCCGTTTACAACAGGGATCCACGTCCCTTCCCAGGAAACAAAGGAGTTAGTCGTGACTTTGAATGCTGAAACTGAGGCTTTGGTGGGTGTTTCGCACCCGTTGGATCCGTTGTCGCGTGTGGAGATTGCG
>NZ_JBHVRN010000033.1:0-4415 GCF_042885775.1 Paenarthrobacter sp. NPDC058040 | reverse complement strand
CGTTATGAGGGCTCATAACGCGCACAACTGCGACCTACTTGGGTGTGACTACTTGTCGAAGGCGTCCTTCGCGGCGTCCTTGACGTTTTCGCCGGCTTGCTTGGCCTTCGCGGCGGCCTGGTCGGCTACACCCTCAGCCTGCAGTTTCTCGTTGTTGGTAGCGTCACCCAAGGCTTCCTTTGCCTTACCGGTGACTTCCTGGGCCTTGTTGCTGATCTTGTCTCCGAGTCCATGAGGGCCCCCTTCCGGATAGTCGAACGCTGACGATCGCTAGACTACCTAGCGATTCTGTAAGTTTGCTGAGTATCTCCACGGGTTTGGCTCCGGGTGGCCGGATCAGGGTTTCAGGACCACCTTGATGCAGCCGTCTTCTTTCTTCTGGAACTTTTCGTAGAGTTCCGGGGCGTCGTCCAGGGCTCCCGTATGGGTGACCAGGTGCATGACTCCCAGCGGATCGGCGTCGTCTTCCACCAAGGGAAGCAGCTGGTCAGTCCAGCTGCGCACATTGCACTGGCCCATGCGGAGTTGGAGCTGTTTGTCGAACATGGTCATCATGGGCATGGGGTCCGCTTGGCCTCCGTAGACGCCGCTGAGTGAAATTGTCCCGCCGCGGCGCACCATGTCCACGGCTGTGTGGAGTGCCGCCAGCCGGTCCACGCTGATGGTCTCCATGGCCACTTGCGCCGGCTTGTCCGGAAGCAGCGAAACGGCTTTGTGGAGGAAGGACGCGACAGGGGAGCCGTGAGCCTCCATGCCGACGGCGTCCACCACCGAATCAGGGCCCCGCCCGAGGGTTTCCTCCCGGAGCTGCGCTGACACATCCGGGCTGTAGGCCATGGTTTCCACGCCGTGTTCTTCGGCCATTGCCCTGCGCTCAGGGACCGGATCCACGCCGATCACGCGGAAGCCCTTGTGCTTGCCGATCCTGGAAGCAAATTGGCCGACGGGTCCCAGGCCTAGGACGGCCAACGTTCCGCCCTCCGGCACATTGGCGTACTCCACGGCCTGCCAAGCAGTGGGAAGGATATCGGAGAGGAATAAATACCGCTCGTCCGGCAGGTCCGAGTCCAGCTTGATGGGTCCGTAGTCGCCGAATGGAACGCGCAGGTACTGCGCCTGGCCGCCGGGGACGGAGCCGTACAGTTCTGAGTAGCCGAACAGCGCGGCACCCGAGTGCTTTTCCTTGACCTGCGTGGTTTCGCATTGCGATTGCAGTCCCTGGTTGCACATGTAGCAACGCCCGCAGGAAATGTTGAACGGCACCACAACGCGGTCGCCCTTTTTCAGGCGGTGGACTTCCGACCCCACTTCTTCCACAATGCCCATGGGTTCGTGCCCGATCACATCGCCTTTGTGCATGTAGGGGCCCAGGACTTCGTAAAGGTGGAGGTCGGAGCCGCAAACCGCCGTGGAGGTGATTCGAACAATCACATCCGTTGATTCCTGGATGGTTGGATCAGGGACCTCGATGACGCCCAAGGAGCGCCTGCCCTGCCATGTCACTGCTTTCATCATCGCTCTCCCTGCTCTTGCCTGGAGTAGTCCCGCGCTGCAGGAGACCCCTTCAGCCAAACAGACTCGGGGGCCGGGCACAAGGTCTTCAGGCCGAAGCGCGCGCGGGAGCATCCCGAGGCCACCGGCAGCTGATTCACGACGGCGGCTACCGCCCTTCGCGTGGTGGCGGGCGTTCGCCCACGCTCGGATATTAGTAAGCATCCTGATGAATAGTGTTAATATGGTGGGAGGTACAAACATTTGTCGGACAGCGAAGACCGAGGAGTGTGCGCATGGTGTTTGGAAGCGGGGCCGGCGGGGTACATCGTGGACACCACGTTCACGATGGTGACCGGGCACAGCGTGGGCTAGGAGCGGCGCCCAAGAAAGCCGTTCACCAAGGAGGCAATCCACATGGATACCGGGCAATTGGTTCTGATTATCGTAGTGGCCGTCATCGTCATAGCCGCGGTGATTATCGCGGTGGTGGTTGGCCGACGGAAAAAGACTGAAGCAAACCGCCGTCGTGCCGCAGACCTTCGGGAGAAGGCCGACCAGGAAGCTGTTGGCGCCCATCAAGCCAAGGCGCAATCAGCCCAAGCTGAGGCTGCTGCAGTCCAAGCCGAAGCCGAAGCCAACCGTCTTCGCCGCGAGGCCGAGCAGCGATCGTCCCAAGCCCGTGAGGCCTCTGGCCGCGTCGAAGAACACCTGCGTCACGCCGACAAGCTGGACCCCGATGTCCAGCCGGGTCACGAGCGTACCGACGATTCGCGTCATGACCGCTCAGACGGCGACGTCAGGGCAAGGACGGCGCAGCCGCGAACAGGAACCCATGAGCATGAGGGGCGGCTGACCCGGGACCGTTCGGGCCGAGATGCGGATTCGGGGGAGGATGACGCTCGCGAAAAATCCGTGCGCGATAGGTCTTTACGTGACGGCGAGAGAAACGCATAGTTTCTAGGAAGAGACGGAGGCGAAGAAAGTGAGCATCGTGGTACGGCGAACAGGGCAGGCGATGCGCTCGACGGAAGTCAAGCCAAACAGGCATTCGGTTGATGTGGTCCTGGGCCACTTGGGCGAGATCGGCCCGGCCGTTGCCGCCCTGAGGCGGGAGTCGTCGAGGCTGGCGGAGTGGGGCGAGGAACTGGCCCGCGTAAAGCTTCGCGGTGGCAGGATCTTTGCCGCCGGGAGTGAGGGTTCCGCCCACGAAGCCGACCGGTTCACCATAGAACTCGCCGTCCACGACACCCGCAACGGCGGCGACGGTACGGCCTTCGCCACGATCGCAGCCCCTAAGGATGGCAGTGCGGGGACCGTTGGCGAGCAGATCACCGACCAAGTCCGTAAAGGCGACATCGTGGTGCTGTTCGCCTCAGGTGGGATCGCCGACGACCTGCGCGAAGCAGCATCTGCCGCCAAGTCTGCGGGTGCCAAGGTATGGGCGCTGACGGGCAAGGAGTCCAAGGACCTGGGGCAGTTGGTCAGCGAGGCCATCTGTGTCAACACGGACCCACCCCACGCAGAGGAGGCACACCTGGTGGCCGTCCTGACGCTCTGCGAGTGCTTCGACGAGTCCATGCGGGAGCTCACTAAATAAGGCGGACTGACTGGCCTCCCGCCAGTCAGTTTCTTGTGATCTGCCCCTCATCCCGGAATAGTTGCAGACGCCGCACAGTTGCCCAGAGTGAACCTGATTCATTCTGAAAGGAACTGCGCATGCTGTTTTCTCCTCTGGCGCTCGGTGAGCTCGAACTTCCCAACCGACTGGTTATGGCGCCATTGACCCGACTGCGTGCTGGCCTGGAAGGTGTACCGAACGATCTCATCGCGGAGCACTACCGCCAGCGTGCGTCCCTCGGCTTGATCGTCAGCGAAGGCACCTATCCGACGCCCGCCGGCCAGTCGTACACCGGCCAGCCCGGCTTGGTCACCGCCGAGCAGATCGCCGGATGGAAGAAGGTCACGGATGCTGTCCACGCCGAGGGCGGCAGGATCTTCGCTCAGGTCATGCACGGTGGGCGCGTTTCGCACGCAGACATCACCGGTGGCCACCAGATTGTTGGCCCGAGCGCCGTCGCCATCGAGGGCGAAGTCCGCACGCCAAACGGTAAGCAGGCCTACCCGGTTCCGCGCGAAATCCGTACCGACGAGTTGCCGGGCGTTATCCAGGAAATTGTGACCGCTTCCCGCAACGCCATCGAGGCCGGCTTCGACGGCGTGGAACTGCACTCCGCCAACGGCTACCTCCTGCACGAGTTCCTTGCGCCCAACTCGAACGTCCGCGCCGACAGCTACGGTGGATCGCCAGAAAACCGCGCCCGCTTCGTGATCGAAACCGTCAACGCCGTAGTGGAGGCCCTGGGCGCCAACCGAGTGGGCATCCGCATCTCGCCCGAGCACAACGTTCAGGGCATCGCCGAGGTGGACGCCGCCGATGTTCGCGCTACCTACGAGGTTCTGGTGGACACCATCGCCCCGCTCAACCTGGCCTACCTCAGCATCCTGCACCATGACCCCAAGGGCTCCCTGGTCCAGGATCTTCGCGAGCGCTTCAACGGCACGTTCCTGGTGAACACCGGCTTCAGCGAGATCACCACCCGCGATGAAGCAATCGCCCTTGTTGCCGATGGACTCGCCGACGGCGTGGTTGTTGGCCGTCCCGCCATCGCCAACCCGGACCTCGCCCGCCGCTGGCGTGAAGGACTCCCTGTCAACGAACCGAACGCGGCCACCTTCTATGCGGACGGCGCTGAGGGTTACACGGACTACCCGTTCTACGCCAACTAGGCGCAAAGCACCCCAGCGCGACCTCGACGCCGGCACTCGTCTGAGTGCCGGCGTCGTACGTTAACGCGGGGCAACCCGACTGGGGGGGCGGTTTGGGGGGGTTTGGGGGGGGGCAAGGCCCCCCAAAAGGCGCC
>NZ_JBHVRN010000032.1:0-5123 GCF_042885775.1 Paenarthrobacter sp. NPDC058040 | reverse complement strand
TACAACATGGCCGATGAATGGGTCCAGCTCGCCAAGAAGTACTGGACCGAGAAAGTCATCGACCACCACGGGAAGTTCTTCGAAGCCAACGAAGCGACCATGGGCCCGAAGCCCTCGGTCCTGCCGCCCCTGGTCAACGCCGGCGCTTCCCCCCGGGGCCTGAAGTTCGCCGCAGAGAACTGCAACATCGCGTTCGTCATGGCCAGCGACAACGAAAAGTCCTTCCAGACCGGCCGCCAGGTCAAGCAGATCGCCCGCGAAGTCGGCAACCCCGACCTGAAGACCTATGGCCTGATCACCGTCATCCCCGGCGACACCGACGAAGAAGCCCAGGCCCGTATGGACCACTTCAACGCCGGCATCGACAAAGAAGCCCTGGCCGACATCGCCGCCGGCTACGAACAGAACAAGAGCTACAAAGAACTCAGCGACTCCTCCAAGTCCCTCATCGGCGGAGACAAGCAGCAAAGCAGCGTCATGCCCGGAGAACTCGTAGGCTCCTACGAAACCCTCGCCCGGCGCCTGGCCACCACCGTCATCGAAAGCGAACTCGACGGCATCATGCTCGTCGTCCCCGACTACATCGAAGACCTCGCCGCCGTCGCCCAGAAAACACTGCCCCTCATGGCCAAATACGGCGTCGAATGCCACATCGGCACCAACACACCCACCACAGTCTAGAAAGTGGTGCCGTGTTCCCGACCAAGGCACACAACTACTTCGCACCATGTACGGACCCGATACGTCCTGTCGCCATACCCATCTGATCTGGACGTATCACATCGCAGTTCCCTCACCCAAGACCCGGCATCTCCAGCGGGCCAGACACCGGCGTCCTTCCAATAACCCAGGAAAACGTCGCCCGAAAGCTTCGGACGCGGTCCGAAGAGCGAGAGCGTCAGTCACAACTGCAGCAATCGCCCCGCACACCCTCATCCGGTGGAAGTGATGTTCAGCGTTGAGCCGTCACTGCCACTGCTTCACCTCAAACACTCCACGAAATGAGTCGATATGTCCGTTATTCGCAGCCCCAA
This sequence comes from Paenarthrobacter sp. NPDC058040, assembly GCF_042885775.1. Taxonomy (NCBI): domain Bacteria; kingdom Bacillati; phylum Actinomycetota; class Actinomycetes; order Micrococcales; family Micrococcaceae; genus Paenarthrobacter; species Paenarthrobacter sp. NPDC058040. The sequence goes on along the minus strand of NZ_JBHVRN010000032.1, from coordinate 4,089 downwards.
ATTCCAGCTGGCCGCATACGCATTGGCAGCCACGATGGCCCTGACCGCCTGCGGCGGCGGAACCTCAGCCACCACCACGGGGGCAAAAGTGGACATGGACGCCACGGCCGCCTTCCTCAAGGACTTCGAGAAAGTCGGCGCGTTCCCCGTCACAGAGCCACTGGCCAAGTTGCCGGCACCGGGGTCTCAGGTTGTTTTTCTTGAGGCAGGCACCACCGTCTCTGCCATCCAGTCGGAATCTCTGAAAAGGGCCGCCGACGCCATGGGCGTGTCCTACAAGTCGGTGTCCTTGGGAAAGACCGCGGAAAGCATCAACTCGGCGCTGAATTCCGTTGTTGAGATGAAGCCCGCCGGCGTCATCGCTGTCGCAGTGGACCCCGTCCTCTACTCGTCGCAGCTTGAAGCGCTCCGCGCGGCCGGCACGGTCGTTATCGGTGGCGCGCTTACCAACGGCCCAGATTACGGGTTCGGCGACGAAGTGCAGGCCGGTCCGGCGGACGTGGACCAGACTGGCCGAGTCATGGCTGCCGCAGCGTTGGCCAAGGGTGAAGGAAAAGTCACGGATCTCGTTTTCTACAAGACCCCCGAACTGGCCTTCACGACCAAAATGGAGCAAGGCGTCCGGGAAGAGCTGCAGACGCTCTGCAGCGGTTGCAACCTTCGCGTTGTGAACATCCCGATCGCCCAGGTCGGAAACACGGCGCCGCAGACTATTGTCAGTGACCTGCAGGCCAACCCCAAGACGCAGGCCGTGCTCGTCTCCTTCGACGAATTGCAGGTGGGTTTGCCCGCGGCCATGGACGTTGCAGGCATCAAGACCCTGACCATTGGACAGGCCCCCTCCAAAGCCAACTTTGAAGCGATTAAGAACGGCCAGCAGGACGCCACCGTTGCCTTCGACATCGACATCATGATGTGGACGATGCTGGATCAAATGGCGCGCAAGATGGCTAACCAGGAACTGAGCCAGGCGCAAAAGACGGGCATTCTGGTCAAGCAGCTCATCACGAAAGACAATGTTCCGGCCGTGGCTTCAAACGGGTGGAACGGCTACGCGGACTACGCTGATCGGTTCAAGGCCCTGTGGAAGAAGTAGACAAGGAACCGGCTGCCGTGGATGCAGTGGCAGCTAACCGGCTCCCGGACAATTCAGCGCTTCTTTCGGTCAGAGAGCTTCGCAAGGAATTCGCAGGCATGGTCGCCCTCGATGACGTCACACTGGACCTTCACGGCGGTGAGATCCTCGCCGTCCTGGGCCACAACGGATCCGGTAAATCAACGCTGGTCAAGGTCCTTGCAGGTGTCTACAAAGCGGATGGCGGCCACGTCCGGGTTGGAGATGGCAACTCCGATACGGAGATGCATTTCATCCATCAGGACCTGGGGCTGATCCCGGAACTTACAGCGGTTGAGAATCTCTCCCTCGTCAGAGATAAAGGACTTCAAGCGCTTGGCCACACCAGTCAAGCGTCAGATGCGGCAAAAACACGAGAAAAGCTTGCGCGGTTCGGTGCCGAATTCGACGTGACTGTTCCCATCAGCAAACTGACTGCAGCACAGCGTTCCATCATTGCCATTGCCAGGGCACTTGACGGCTGGCATCACGACCAGAACATCCTGGTTCTTGACGAGCCCACAGAGGCCCTGCACAGCAGTGAAGTCCAGATTCTCTTCAAGGCCGTCCGGGCTATCGCCGCACGTGGGGCAGGCGTCATCTTCATCTCGCATCGACTTGACGAAGTCCTGGACCTGGCCGACCGTATCGTCGTCTTGCGGGACGGTATGAAAGTTGCTGATACTCAACGAGCTGACATGAACCAGTCGGATCTCGTGAGACTGATCAGCGGAGTCCATGCGCAATACGCAGGAGGCCCCCGAACGCAGGAGTACAGCGGAACACCTGCGATGCAAGTCAGCGGGCTCACTGGACAAGTGGTGCGCGGAATTGACCTGAGCATTCACCCCGGTGAAATCGTTGGTGTTGCAGGGGTGCTCGGCTCGGGGAGAGAGGAAATACCGTCACTTCTGTTCGGCGCCCATCCAGGCACTGCACGGGAGTACCGTCTGGCGGGGAACGCTCGCACGCTCAGCGGACCAAAAGAAAGCATCAAAGCTGGTCTGGCCTACATCCCGGGCGACCGGGCCAGACTCGGCGCGGTCCTCGAGCTCTCAGCAAGGGAAAACCTCACCCTTCCCAAACTGGCCCCCTTCAAGCGGCTGCTGGGCAGGCTGGACAGGAAGGCTGAACGGGCTGAAGTCGCTTCACTGATGACTCAATTCGGAGTGCGTCCAAGCAGCCCTGAACAGAAGATGGCCTCTTTTAGCGGTGGGAACCAACAGAAGATCGTGCTCTCAAAGTGGCTCCGAAACCAGCCAGAGGTGCTACTTCTCGAAGAGCCAACCCAAGGGGTGGACATCGGCGCCAAAGGGTCGATCTATGCGGCCATCACCGCCGCAGCTGAGGCCGGCATGGCGGTACTCGTCTGCTCCTCCGACGCCAAAGAACTTGTGCAGCTCTGTTCCAGAGTCTACGTCCTCCGTGACGGCAAAACGGCACGAGTACTGACAGGGGTAGACGTCAACGAAACACAGCTGATCCAAGAGGGATACGGCATCACAAATGGGACCGAAGTCGACGGTCCCGAGGAGAAAACGAATGATTGAGACCCTGAAAGGCTTGGACGAACAACCAAGCCGTTCCCCTAAAATCGAGGACACAGCGCCCCTCCAACCTAAATCCGGGGTCCGCATGCAGTTCCTCCGGTCCCTTTCCTTCCGGAACATCAGTGCCATCTACATCCTCTTGGCAATCTTTCTGATCTTTGGACTCTGGGTTCCGGATTCTTTCCTGTCCCCCGGGGTGTGGCGAACCCTGCTGGACGCTCAAGCAGTAACCGCATTGGCCGCACTGGCAGCACTCATCCCTCTTGTTGCAGGAAGCTTCAACCTTGCCGTCGGAGCTGAGGTTGGACTTGGGGGAATCCTCGTTGCCGCACTGATTTCCAAGCTCGGCCTTGACCCCGCCCAAGCGATCGCGCTCACACTCCTGGTCGGAGCAGCCACGGGCCTCATTTCCGGGCTCATCATCACACGGGCAAAAATAGATTCCTTCATAGCTACGCTTGGCATGAGCTCGGTACTCCTCGCCGGCATAGCCTGGATTTCAGGGAGTCAGCAGATCCTGAACCTCGGTCCCGGTTTCCGCAGTCTGGCAGTCACTCAGATACTGGGAGTGACTCTGCCGGTCTACATCGTCTTCATCGTCGCGCTCATCACCTGGTACGTTCTTGAGCAGACACCTGTCGGACGCCGCATGTACGCAACGGGCTTCAACCCAGCCGGTGCACGGCTGGCCGGGGTCAACACAAACAGGCTGATTGTAGGAAGCCTGATGGCAGGCGGCGTGCTCGCTGCACTGGCGGGAGTCATACTCTCCTCCAGGATCAACGCCGGCGACCCCACAGTCGGCCCGAGCGTACTCCTGCCCGCCTTGACGGCAGTCTTTCTTGGATCGACACAATTCAAGGGAGGCCGGTTCAACGTATGGGGAACCGTACTTGCCGTCTACGTCCTCGCGACGGGAATCAAGGGACTTCAACTCGTCGGAGCACCTGTCTGGATCACTGAACTCTTCAATGGCCTCGCCCTGCTCCTGGCAGTTGGCCTGTCCAAATACGAAAAAACCGCACGGCGAGCCGGTGCCGTTTCGCGCGTCATTTCCCGCCTCAAGATGCGAAAAGACGACTAAACAAGCTGATCGTCTCTGCGTCCGGACGATGCGGAAGATGAACCAATAACGCGGACCTCCGGGACCGGTGTGTAGCCTACGAGTTGCGCACCGGCCCCCGGAGGTCTTCGCGTTCTTCTGCCGACTTACAGCCTGCACCACCCGAACTGGCAGTACCCTCCTCAACTCCCCGCGCTACCGCGGCGGACTGCTCACCCCTTCCAGTAATTAGTTGACTGTCACCCAGCTGCAACGTTGGCCGCCGAAAGTCTTGATCAAGCGCTCAGGTTTGTGTTAGTGTTCTTTTAGTTGATGTGATCCCGGACACTTCCGGGGTTGGTTGGCTATAGTTTGAACGCAGC
>NZ_JBHVRN010000031.1:0-7272 GCF_042885775.1 Paenarthrobacter sp. NPDC058040 | reverse complement strand
ATTTTCCAGGACAGCTCCACTTCCTGATGCCGCGGGAACAACGGCGGCTCACCGAGCAGCACGTCCAGGATCAGCCGCTCATACGCCTCGGGACTGGATTCGGTGAAGGAGTGCCCGTAGCCGAAGTCCATGGTCACGTCCCGGACTTCCATCTGCGTGCCCGGGACCTTGGACCCGAACCGGATCGTGGCGCCTTCATCGGGCTGGACCCTGATCACCACGGCGTTCTGCCCGAAATCATCCTCGGCATGGTCCCGGAAGAGCAGGTTCGGGGCGCGTTTGAACACCACCGCGATTTCCGTGACCCGCCGGCCAAGCCGCTTCCCGGCCCGCAGGTAGAACGGAACCCCGGCCCAGCGGCGGGTGTTGATATCCACCCGGATCGCCGCGAACGTCTCCGTCTTCGAATCGGCGGGGATGCCGTCCTCGTCCAGGTAGCCCAGGACCTGTTCCCCGCCCTGCCAGCCACCGGTGAACTGGCCCCGCGCCGAGTGCGTGGACAAATCCTCCGGGAGTTTGACCGCGGCGAGGACCTTTTCCTTCTCCGCCCGCAAATCATCGGCGTTGAACGAGATCGGCTCTTCCATCGCGGTCAACGCGAGCAACTGCAGCAAGTGGTTCTGGATCACGTCCCGGGCCGCGCCGACCCCGTCGTAATACCCCGCCCGGCCACCGGTGCCGATATCCTCGGCCATGGTGATCTGCACATGGTCCACGTAGTTCGCGTTCCAGAGCGGTTCGAACAACTGGTTCGCGAAACGCAGCGCGAGGATGTTCTGCACCGTTTCCTTGCCCAGGTAATGGTCAATCCGGAACACCGCGTCCGGCGGGAACACCGACTCCACAATGTCGTTAAGCTGCCGGGCGGACTCCAGGTCATGACCGAAGGGCTTCTCAATCACCACACGCCGCCACTGCCCCGGCTTGGCCTGCGCCAAGCCGTGCTTGGAGAGCTGCCGGCACACCTGCTCGAACGCCTTCGGCGGGATCGAGAGGTAGAACCCATGGTTCCCGCGCGTGCCCCGGGTCTGGTCCAACTCATCCAACACGTCCCCGAGCCGCTCGAACGCGTCATCATCATCGAACTCGCCCGTCACGAAACGGATACCAGAAGCCAACTGCTCCCACACCGCCTCATCGAACTTCGTCCGCGCATGGGCCTTCACGTTCTCCCGCACCTCGGCCGCGAAATCCGCGTCGTCCCACTCACGACGGCCGAAACCCACCAACGCGAAACTCGGCGGCAACAACCCCCGATTCGCGAGGTCATAGACCGCGGGCATGAGCTTCTTACGGGCAAGGTCACCGGTGACTCCAAAGAACACCAACGACGACGGCCCGGCAATACGATTCAGGCGACGATCCCGCGGATCCCGCAACGGATTCCGCACACCGGCGTTCTTGGGCGACGAACTGCGGGCGGCCGGTGAATCTGTGCTTACCGGCGAATCAACGAACGTAATAGACATTGTTGCCTTCTAACTTTCGACGGCGGGTCCCACCGTCGGGACCGACGGTCACGCGAGAATTTGCTCGCGGGTCTCCCCGAAGGGGACGGAGTCGCTCAGGGCGAGGGTGTAGCGGCCAGGCTGGTGGCGCGTTACCAGGATTCCAGCGAAGCGCTGGGGCTTCTGGCGGAGTACGGCTTCTGCGTGGTCGAGCATCTCGTCGTGACGCCAGGGATCCGTAACCAGGACTTCTACTTTTTCATCGGCCATACAAAGCATGGTGACCAATTCCTTTCAGGGATGAGGGTCCCCCAAAGCCACCCCTCATCCGTGGGGTTGGGTGAGGATCGAAAAAAGGTGGCGTCCCGCGGACTGCAGAATGCGGGACGCCACCACTCGATCTGATGGTTAGGAGATAGCGGCGCGGAGAGCCTTGGCAGCCAGGGCCGGGTCCTCTGCACCGTAGATTGCGCCACCGGCAACGGCTACGTCAGCACCGGCCTTCTGGACGTCGGCGATGGTGGCAACCTTGACGCCACCGGCAACGGAGAACGGAACGCGGGCTTCGGCACCGGCGCGCAGCAGGCCGTTCAGGTCGAAGCCAGGCTTTGCCTGCTCGTCCAGGCCAGCGTGCATTTCAACGAACTTTGCGCCCAAGGCGCGAACTTCCTTGGCACGGGTGACCTTGTCCTCGATGCCGATGAGGTCAACAACGACGCCCTTGTTGTGGGCTTTGGCAGCCTTGACGGCACCGGCAATGGTGGAGTCGTCTGCAGCACCCAGGACGGTGACCAGGTCAGCGCCGGCCTTGAAGGCGATGTCGGCTTCGAGTTCGCCAGCGTCCATGGTCTTGAGGTCGGCGAAGACGATCTTGTCCGGGTGGGCGTTCTTGACGGCGGTGATGACCGGGAGGCCCTCAGCCTTGATCAGCGGGGTACCGAGTTCGATGATGTCAACGTATTCGGCAACCTGGCCGGCCAGTTCCAGGGCGGCTTCGGTGGTCAGGAGGTCGATGGCAACTTGGAGCTTCATGATGTTATTTCCTTTGTGATTGATGTATTGCGATGGATGGGAAGATCTTGGGTGCTGTTACTCGAGGTTTGCGTGACGCAGCCACAGCTCTTCAGCCGGCTGTGCGTCGTTGTCCCAGAGCGACTGGAAGATCGCTTCCGTGGCAACGAAGAGTGCCTGCTCGAACAGCGAACCTGAGTACTGGCGGGTCACCGAGGAGCCGTGGTCGGTCTTCTGGGCGGCCGGGATGATCACCAGCGCGTCGGCCAGGCCGGCGAGCGGGGAGTCCGGGTTGGTGGTGAACGCGGCGATGCGCGCTCCTGCCTTGGCCGCGGTTTCGGCGGACTTGACCACGCCGGAGGTGGTACCCGATCCGGAAGCCACCAGCAGCAGGTCGCCGGAGGAGATGGCCGGAGTGGTGGTGTCACCCGCAATGTGGACCGTGAGGCCCAGGTGCATGAGTCGCATGCCGGCCATGCGGAGAACCAGGCCGCTGCGGCCGGCTCCTGCCACGAAGATCCGGCCAGGGTGGGCGAGGTGGCTTGCCAGGCGAGCCATCTGCTGCTCGTCGATCTTGGCCACTACGCCCTGCATTTCGTCCCTGACGAGGGACACATTGCGGACAATGTCGGAGGCGGTTGTATACGTAGCAGTCGTCGTTGCGCTTGCTGTCGGATTCACGATTCTGTCCCTTCGATTCGGTCCTGGGCCTGTTACGGCCTTCGGAGTGCTTTTCGGTTGACAACTATGTTTCCGCCTCAAAAGGGGTGGGGTAACACTGTTTTCTGACGGTTCTTCCTACACTTAAGGATTGGTGGGGTAGCCAGCTGCCCCCGCGTGGGGCGGCACGGCACGGATCGCAAAAAAGTCTTGGCTGAATCAAAACTTTCAAGTAACCCTGCTCTGTAGTATTGGAGCCAACTCGTACCCGATCCCCGGAGCGCAGACCCTTGGCATCGCCTTCTTCCTTCCAATCGCAGATCTACCGGTCCTTGCCGGAGATCGAGCGTGCCGATGCGATTGTCGACAGAATCTCCACGGCCATTTCCCTCGGCCTGCTCAAAGTGGGCGAACGCCTCCCCGCTGAAGCTGCTCTCTCCGAGATGTTCGGAGTTGGCGGAGCCACCCTCCGCGAAGCGCTGAATGAACTGCGCGAACGCGGAATCGTTGAAACCCGCAGGGGACGCAGCGGGGGATCGTTCGTCGTCAGGCAGCCCGAGACCCAGGCCGACGCAATGCGCACTTGGTTCCTCTCCACCTCCATCTCGGAAATCCGCGATATCGGTGACGAGCATGCAGCCATTGCCGCGGCAACCATCCGCTTGGCCTGCGAACGCGCCGAAGCACATGACTTCGAACGCTTGCAGGAACTGGCGCGGGCACTCGTCCTTGCCCACTCCCCCGAAGTCCGCGCTTCTGCGGACAGCCGGTTCCACGTGGAACTGGCTGTAGCAGCCCAGTCACCAAGACTTGCCAACGCCGAGATCCGGCTGCAGCAGGAGACCGTCCAGCAACTGTGGACGCCCCTGGCCGTAGCATTTGACCCGGAAACGGCGACGGCTGAACACTTGGAGTTGGTCCGGGCTGTTGCCCAGGACCAACCCGAGAAGGCCCAGGCATTGGTGCTGGAACACATCAGGCGGAACATTTTCCACCTGATCGATACCAAGCTCACCCTCGGTTATGCCCAATCAACTCAGGATGCATAGATGAAGCTCGACGACGAAGCCGCACAGGCCGCCAATGCCCTCACGTCATGGACCAGCAGCGTTTCCTCCAGCGTCAGGGAACTCGCCACCCACGTCGGCTCGCTCGTGGAAGGGAACCTCGGCGCCCGGCCAAAGGCGGACCGTTCAGCACTGAAGGGGCTGGAGGCGCTCTCGAAGGACTTCCTGGCGAAGAATTCCTTCGCCGTCGGTGCGGGAACTTTCTTTGCGGCCGAGTCCGTAGAGCGTGGCGAGCATCTCCTGGAATGGTGGACCCGCGGCACCTCGGGCTCCATCGAAAAGCTCGATGCAGACCTGACGCCGGGCAGCAACCGCTACTACGACTACGAGAAGCTGCCCTTCTTCTCCACCGCGGCGGCAACGGGCGAACAAACCCTGTGGGGTCCCTACATCGATTACCTCGGCTTCGAGGAATACATCATGACGTTCACGGCACCGTGGTCCATCCAGGGCAACTTTGCCGGCGTGGTGGGCTGCGACATCCGCATCAAGGACCTTGAGCCCATCATCATGCCGGATCTCCGCAGCATCCATGGCGACGCAGCGCTCATCAACGCCAGCAACCGCGTGATCCTGGGAAATTCAGGCGCGTATTTGGTTGGCGACCGGGTCAAGGCCGGTCCGGTGGAAAAGCACCGGGTGAACCTCGATGTTCCGCACTTGGGCCTGGCCTTGATCTACAGCACCTAGCTCCGCTTCCACACTGCCCCTCGCTCCGCCGTACCAAGGAGCGAGGGGCATTTTGGGTTGCCGATGATGTGCCGGACCCTGTTGCCCCAGAAAACCAATGCATAAAAATCGCAAAAATAAAAGCTGTTGAACTGAGGTTTTAAAGCTGTAGTCTCTGGAGTGATTTACTTCACAGGAAGCTTGGCGTCGAGGCCAAACCCCGCCCCGAAGCACAACGCGGATGACCCAACAACCGTACGCAGCAAGCCAGCTTCCCATGCTTGGCGCAGGCATTTTTGATGCGCATCTGAATGTTTTAGCAATGACTTTGCCGGAAGGATCGTGGCCGTGGCCGCACCTCATCAGGCTCACCAGGCTCATCAGGCGATGCAGCCCGCCAGGGACGTGAACGGCAGGTCCTCAAAGCACGACTTAGTTCAGTCAAGGGAGATTGTTATGAGTGAAAAGCGATTAGAGGCCGGCGATGGCCTGGAGCGGTCCATCGATTGGAAACAGGGCCTGGCCATCGCGCTGGGAGTTCCCCTGCTGATCCTGCCCTCACTGGGGTACCTGCCCATGTACCTGGCAGCCGGAGCGATCCTGATCTGGGGGTTGTCGGTTATCCAGGGCTTCTTCCAGAACGCCGCCTACGCGGAGATGGCCACCACGTTCCCCAAGGCCTCAGGCCTTCCGGGCTTCGCCCAGCACGTCTTCCGAACCGAGAACTACCAAGGGAAGTACGACAAGAGCAAGCTGATCGGCGGCTTCAGCGCCTGGAGTTACTGGTTCGCCTGGACTCCGGTGCTGGCGATCTTCTCCATCCTGGTGGGCAGCTACCTGCACGGACTCTTCCCCGCCCTGGGTGAGATATTTACCGAGAACCAGATGGCCCTCATGACCGGCCTGGTGATTTTCGGCGGCCTGTTTGTGGTCAACTGGTTTGGACTCAAGGACGGCGCCAAGCTCGGGTACGTCTTGGCCGCCTTCTCGCTGATCCCGCTCGTTGTCCTGACCGTGGCGCCGTTTGCCACCGGACACGTGGACCTCGGCAATATCACCGGCAACCTGCTGCCGACCGACTGGTCCTGGGACATGCACCATATCCTGATCCTCCTCGGCATCTTCGCGATTGCGCAGTGGAGTGCCTGCGCCTGGGAAACCGCTGCCATCTACGGGCCGGAGTATAAGAATCCCGCCAAGGATGTGTCCAAGGCCCTCTTCGCCTGCGGCGTGATCTGCTTCTTTTCCTTCGTCCTGGTGCAAGCCGCCGTCATCGGCGTCCTGGGCGTGGACGGCGTCCTCGACCAACCGGTTTCGCCGCTGATTCCCGTTGCCCATGCCGTCTTCGGCGAAGTGGGCTCCATGGTGACCATCTTCATGCTGATCGCAGCCATGGTGCTGATCATCCAGACCGCCTACCTGGGATCTTCCAGGGCCATGCACTCCATGGCAATCGAGGGCAACCTCCCGCGCTCCCTCGGCAAGACCAATCGCAACGGCACGCCCTTTGTCGCCATGCTGGTGATTGGCGCCTTCAACCTCGTGCTTATCTTCATGGGCAATCCCGCCGCGATCGTTGCCGCATCGGCCATCGGCTACACCTGCGCCAACGGCATCAGCCTCTTCGCGTACGTCCGGGCCAAGAGGCATCCCGCCTTCGCTGGATTGGACCGGCCCTTCAAGGCTCCCAAGGGCTGGAAGAACGTGGCCATGGTGTTCGGCCTGTTCAACCTTCCCCTGTGCCTGATTGGCGTCGTGTACCTGAACAGCCTCGAGATCGGCTGGGCACCAACGTGGGTCGGGTTCATCGTCCTGGCGCTCTACATCCCTATCTGGTTCTACTCGCAGCGCCAGGAGGCGCGCCTAAAAGCAGTGCCGGGCGCCGCCGTCGTGCCTGACGCGCGCCCCGGAGCGGACCTGGAGGACGCGGCGCGCCCCTAGGCGCCCCGAATTACCGTCAAAGCGGGTTGGTGGACAGCTGAGGCTGCCGCCAGCCCGCTTTTTCTTGCCTTCCTGCACCCTGGGAATCCGCGTCAATCCGGGCATGGCCGAGTGAATCTACAAACTGGTCATGAAATTTTCTAAAAAAGTCTGGACTAGAAGTATTAGGCCGAGTAGGTTTGTTTGTGGGGCCGAGGAGTGACCCGCATCACATCAACTGTTTGGATTGAATGTTCTCCTGGGCTTTGATCTTTCAGGGATTCGGGTCAACTCTTCGCACCATTTCGGGCAATCAGCCCATTTCACCTCTCGGCCGCAAAGGCAATCGAAGTGAATGATTTGTGACCACTTCCAACCACAATCCACCCAAAGGAGAGACCCATGGAAACGCTGCTTGGAACACTCAGCAAGGCCGGAGCAATCCACAAGGTCGAGAATGCCTACCTCGAAATTCCGTCCATGGACCTTCCGGGGAG
>NZ_JBHVRN010000030.1:0-10525 GCF_042885775.1 Paenarthrobacter sp. NPDC058040 | reverse complement strand
CCACGGTGAAGCCATTGCGGGCAAGGTTACGGGCCAGGTTGGCGCCCATCACCGCTAGGCCGGTGACACCGATGTGTGCTGACATCAAAACTCCAATTCGATCGTGTGCATTCAGTCCTGCGGGCATGCAGGAAGCGATTTTGATAAACAGGGGCTGTAATAAACCATACGTATTTAAGCCGTGGGCCGGAAGCATCGCCCACGTTGTGGGACACTGCCGCGTCATAAACAGTCTAGGTTGCGGGGTCCCATCCGGGCCGCCGGTCCCGGCCGCCACCCGCGCAAGCTGCACGCGAAGCACCTCCGCGCGCCACTATGCTTACCTCTATGTCAACCAGCCTCCACCACCGCGCCGTCGAGCACCTGGGTACCCGGATCGTGGGCGGCGCCCTGCCAACAGGCCACGTCATGCTGGCGGAGCATCTGGAAGACGAATTGAACGTCTCGCGCTCGGTGGTACGGGAGGCTGTTCGGGTACTGCAGTCACTTGGCCTCGTGGAGACGATCAAGCGCGTGGGCATCCGCGTGCTGCCTGCCCACCGTTGGAACCCTTTCGACCCCTTGGTGATCCGCTGGCGTCTGGCTGGCGAAGGACGCGGCGCCCAATTGAGGTCGCTCGCGGAGTTGCGATCCGCCGTCGAGCCCGTGGCCGCTGAACTCGCGGCCGACAACGCGCCGGCAACCCTCAGGCAGGAACTTGTGGACATCTCACTGGCCATGAAGAAAGCCGGCGACGCCGGCGACATGGCCACGTTCCTGGAACTGGATATCCGTTTCCATGCCTTGGTCCTGTCCGGATCCGGCAACGAGATGTTCGCCAACCTGATCGGACAAGTGACGGAGACGCTGACGGGACGAACCGTTCATGGACTCATGCCCGAACACCCCCAGCAACAAGCCCTCCAGTGGCACATCGACGTTGCCCATGCCATCAACGCCGGTGACGGCAAGGGCGCCCGCGAGGCTTCGGGCAGGATCATGCGCCAAACCATCGCGGAGCTGGCGCCCAGTTGGGACGGCCAGCCCCGCGTCTTCATCCCGGTGACCCGGAACTAGCTTTGGAAGTTCAGCAGCACCTTGCCGGACGCTGCTGAGTTTTTGGCCACCTCGAAGGCCTCCAGGCCGTGCGCGAGGTCGAACTCGTGCGTGACCACAGGATCCACCTGGAGTGAACCGTCAGCGAGCGCAGCGATGACCTCGTCGATTTCGTCATTGAAGCGGAACGACCCCAGCAACTCCAGTTCCCGGGTAATGGCCAGCGAAATGAACACCGGCTGCGGCCCGGATGGAAGCAGCCCCACCATCACCACTTTGCCGCCCCGGGTGGCACCCTTGATGGCTGAAGCGAGACCGAAGTGGCTGCCCGAAGACTCAATGACGATGTCCGCGTCCACTGCCGCGATCGCCTCGGCGTCGTCGCCCTTCAGGACGGCATCGGCGCCTACGGCGCGGGCGATCTCCAGCGGCTTGTCATGCATGTCGACGGCGGTAATCCGGGACGCACCGGCCCGTTTCAGGACGGCGACAGTCAAGGCGCCGATGGGCCCGCTGCCAATGACCAGTGCGCTCTTGCCCGCCACGTCGCCGGCACGGGCGACCGCGTGCCAGGCAACGCTCGCAGGCTCCACGAGTGCCGCCGTCCGAAGATCCAAGGACGCCGGGAGTGCGCGCAGCATCCGGGATGGAAGGTTTGCATAACGGCTGAACGCACCGTCGGTGTGAGGGTACCGCGCGGCACTGCCCAGGTAGGTGCATCCGGGCGACAGGTTGGGGCGGTCCTCCGGATAACGGACGTCACCGGGGGCCGGAGTTGCCGGGTGCACGGCCACGGAGGTGCCAACGCCTGGGCCGGTCCCGTCAGCCGCCTGCTGGACAACGACGCCAACGATTTCGTGGCCGAGCACCATGGGTGCCTTGAGGATGGACTCGCCTGCTGCGCCATGCAGCCAATAATGCAGATCGGATCCGCAGATGCCGCCATAGGCGATTTCGACGATCGACTCGTCGGCTGCCGGCGTGGCAAGCGGGATGTCTTCAATCCGGAGGTCGCCCTTGCCGTGGGCCACCACGGCTGGTCCGGAGGAGGGAAGCGTGATGCCCATCAGACCACCACCGTCATTCCGCCGTCAACGAAGATGGTCTGGCCGTTGACGAAATTCGAAGCCTGCGAGGCCAGCCATACCGTAGGTCCGGCGAGGTCGGCCACGGTCCCCCAGCGGTTGGCCGGCGTGCGGCCGAGGATCCAGGAGTTGAAGTCCGCGTCGTCCACCAGGTTCTGCGTCATTTCCGTGTGGATGTAGCCCGGGGCGATGCCGTTGATCTGGAGACCGGAGGCTGCCCATTCGGCCGTCATGGCACGCGTGAGGTTCCGGAGTCCACCCTTGGCTGCAACGTAAGGCGCAATGGTGGGACGGGCCAGGTCGGTCTGGACCGAGCAAATGTTGATGATCTTGCCTTGACCACGGGGAATCATGTGGCGGGCAGCCTCACGACCCACCAGGAAAGCGCTGGTCAGGTCGGTGGTGATAACGCGGTCCCAGTCCTTGACGTCGAGGTCCAGCATAGGAACGCGGTGTTGGATGCCTGCGTTGTTGACCAGGATGTCCAGGGAGCCGACGTTCTTTTCGATCCATTCCACGCCCTCTGCGGCGGAAGCGGCATCCGTGACGTCGAAGGCACGGCTGTGGACGCGCCCCTCCGGGTATTCGGCGGCCATGGCCTGGTGCGCGGATTCCAGCCGTTCGGGGCTGATGCCGTTGAGCACCACCGTTGCCCCGGCGTCCGCGAGGCCGCGGGCCAGGGCGTTGCCGATCCCCCGGCTTGATCCGGTGACCAGCGCGACGCGCCCGGTCAGGTCGAAGAGTCCACTCATGGTTTCCTTGCTTTCCTTCTTGAATAGGTGCCGGTTTAGTTGGAGGCCTGCGACGCGGCCGGTGCCGGGTCGAGGTTGGCTATTGCTTGCCGGACGACGGCGAGGTCCAGGTCGCCCAGGCCCTGGCGCTTGAGTTCGGCGTAGAGTTCGATCGCTGCCGCGGCCATCGGAACTGCCGAACCGACGTCGCGGGCGGCGTCCACCAGGAAACCCAGATCCTTGTGCATGAATTTCGCCGGTCCCGTTGGCGTGTAGTCCTTGCTTGCGAGGCGGGGCCCGACGACGTCGAGGACGCGGCTGCCGGCCAGGCCGCCGGACAGCACGTCGTAGAGGGCCGCAACGTCCATGCCCGAGCGCTCGGCGAGTTCAGCCGCCTCGGCGAGGGCCGCCGTCGTGCTTCCGACAATCAGTTGGTTGCACGCTTTCGCGAGCGAACCCAACCCAAGCGGCCCCATCCGTCGGACCGTGGTGCCCATGGTCGCGAAAAGCGGTTCGAGCTTCGCGAAGTCAGGCTCGGAGGCACCCACCATGATGGCCAGGGTGCCGTTCTGCGCACCCACCGTGCCACCGCTGACGGGCGCGTCAACCACGACGGCGTTGCCGCCGCTGGCATCGTGGACCGTTGCGCCGAACCTCTGTACTTGTGTCGGGGAGACACTGCTCATCACGACGACGGCGGTACCCGGGCTGGGAACCTCTTCCCGCCAGGATTCAAGCAGTTCCGTTGCGGCTTCCTCAATGAACGGCAAGTCGGGGAGCATGAAAATGATGGTGTGCTGGTCGCGCAGGGCTGCGACGCTTTGGGCACGGTAGACGGCAGGCAGGTCCTCGAACACCGCGTCCGAACGGTTCCACGCCTTGACGTCCCAACCCGCCGCTGCGATGTTTGCCGCCATGGGCGCACCCATGAGACCCAAACCAACGAAGCCCACGCTTTTGCTCGTCATGGCGACGATCCTCACTTCCTTGTGCCACAGGCTCTGGTGCCACAGCTATGTGCCCAAATATTGGAACTCTGTTCAATATCCTAGCCTCCATTCAGTATGATGAACACTATGACGACTGATGAACTTACCATCGCGATCGCTGTACCCCTCGAAGCCGAGTACGTAGAGCAGATCCGCGCCGTTGATCCCACCGTGACGGTTCTCTACGACCCTGAACTGCTGCCGCCCGAACGTTTCCCGGCCGACCACGCTGGCGACCCGGATTTCAAGCGGACCCCTGAGCAGGAGGAACGCTACTGGGCCATGCTCAACAAGGCGCAGATCCTCTACGGCTTCCCCAACGAAAGCCCCGCAGGCCTTGCCCGGATTGCCGGAAGCAACCCCCATCTCCAGTGGATCCATGCCATGGCGGCCGGCGCCGGTGGGGCCGTCAAGGCCTCCGGCCTCGACACCGAAACGCTCCGGAAGTTCCACGTCACCACGTCTGCAGGCGTCCACGCACTGCCCCTTGCCGAGTTCTCTGCCTTCGGCATCCTCAACGGCTTCAAGCGCAGCGCCGAAATGGCACAGGACCAGGCCGCCAAGGTGTGGCCGGCACTCCGCACGCCCACCAAACTGGCCAGCGGCTCCAAGGTGGTCATCACAGGGCTCGGCGAAATCGGCATGGAAACTGCACGCCTCACCCGGGCCTTGGGCATGAAGGTCAGCGGCACCAAGCGCAACGTCGAGGCCATCGACGGAATCGACCAAGTGACCACCAACGACGGCCTGGCAGGCCTGGTGGCCGACGCCGATGCTGTGGTGAACACACTCCCGGGCACTCCCTACACGGAAAAGCTCTTCAGCACGGAAATCTTCTCCGCCATGAAGCCGGGAACTGTGTTCGTCAACGTCGGCCGCGGCACCGTAGTGGACGAGGACGCACTCCTGGAAGCCCTCGACAACGGCCAGGTCTCCTACGCCTGCCTGGACGTGTTCGCCGTGGAGCCCCTCCCCCAGGACAGCCCCCTCTGGAACCACCCGAAGGTCCTGGTCTCGCCCCACACCTCCGCGCTGAGCACCGCCGAAAACCGGCTCATCGCAGAACGCTTCTGCAGCAACCTCCGCACTTTCATTGACGGCGGCGAACTGCCGCACCTGGTTGACCCGGTGCATTTCTACTAAGCCGACTGCCGGATCGCGAAAAGGCTCCAACCCTTGCGGGGGTTGGAGCCTTTTGCTGTTGGTGCTACTTTGCGTCTTCCGTGCTGACCAGGTCGCGGCCAACGGTTTCCGGCGTGAAGAAGGTGGTCACGAACGAGATCAGGGCAAGGACCAGGGAGTAGACGGCGAGGACCAGCCACGAATGATTGGTCGCCGCAAGCAGCACCGCACCCAGCAGTGGAGCGAGACCACCGGCCAGGACGGCCGAGATCTCCCGGCTCATGGCAACACCCGTGAACCGGTACTGGGATCCAAAAAGCTCGGGCAGCAGCGGGCATTGGGGGCCAAGCATGGACTGGACGCCGATTGCGATGCCGACGGCCATGACTACCCAGACCAGGGTGACGTTTCCAAGGGTGACGAGGTAGAACGCTGGAACGGCGATGATGGCCTGGAACAACGCGCCATAGCGGTAGATGGGCACGCGTCCGAACCGGTCGGAAAGCGCTCCGAAAGTTACCACCAGGACCGCTGCGAAACCCGCGGCAATCAGCAGGCCAACCGGTCCGATGGAGTTGTTGCCGGCAAAGACACCCGCCGGCATGCTCATGAACGAGACCAACAATGCAGAGTAGATCGAAGAGTTGCCGTTCTCGCCCATCCGGAGGCCAATACCCACGAGGACGTTCTTTTTCGAGTGCTTCCACAGGGCGCCGATTGGATTCTTGACGACGTTTTTGTGCTTCTCGAGTTCCTGGAACGCCGGCGTCTCCTTCAACTTGAGACGGATGAACACGGCAACAGCAATGAGGATGAAGCTGGCAAGGAAGGGCACGCGCCACAGCCACCCCTGGAGCACCGCCTTGTCCGCCAACGCGATGAGGGCAAAGGTTCCGGCGCCCAGCAGGGTTCCCAGCTGGATTCCAACGAACGGCAGGGAGGCGAAGAAACCACGACGGCGGCGCGGCGCGACTTCCGAAATAAGCGTCGTTGCGCCCGCTTGCTCTGCGCCGGCGCCAAGGCCTTGGATGATCCGCAAGGTAACCAGAAGGACGGCCCCGAGCATGCCGGCTTGCTCGAACGTGGGCAGCAAGCCAATGGCGAAGCTCGCCGTGCCCATCAAGGCGATGGTCAGGATCAGGACCATTTTTCGGCCGAACCGGTCACCGATGTAACCGAAGAAGAGCCCGCCGAACGGCCGCGCGGCAAAGCCGACGCCGTAGGTTGCGAATGACGCGATCAGCGCCCCACTGTCACCCAGCGGTTTGAAGAACAACGGCCCAAAGATCAGTGCCGAAGCCAGGCCGTAAATGTAGAAGTCGTAGTACTCCAGAGCGGAGCCTACGGAACTGGCCAGCGTCGCCCTGCGCAGCTGCTCCGGTTCAACAACAGCGTCGTCAGCTTCTGCTGCGAGCTTTGCATTGGTTCGAGTAATCACAAGCACTCCCTCAACATCACGCCAGGCCCCCGTTGGCCCGGCGAGATAGTGATGGCATCAACCGCCAAGGTCACTATGCTGAACAGCGTACAGCGAGTTGAATCACATGCCAAGGTTGTAATCAGATTTAATGTGCTTTCCTTGGCTGGCTAGCCCATCGGGTTACCCAGCGAACGCGCCAGTTCCTTAAGTTCCTTGACCATAAGGGCACCCTGCTCGTCCGAATAAGTCGCCTTCAGTGCCGTGACGGAGAGTCCGAGGCTCGGGCCGTGCGCACCATGGGTGGGCACGGGCACCGCGAGGCAAACGACCCCGACAGTGGACTCCTCATCTTCGAACGCAAAGCCCTGCTTGCGGATGGTGGAGATCTGGGCCTTGAGTTCCTCCGCCGTTCGCAGCGAATTGGCGGTCATGACCGGAAGCTCCGTCCCGTCCGGGAACATCGCCTCAATATCGTGATCGTGCAATTGGGCGATGAGCGCTTTCCCCACACCGCAGAGCGAGACCGGCATTTTGTCGCCGATGTTCGAGGTCAGCCGGACCGCGGGATGGCCCTCATAGCGGGCCAGGTAAATGACGTGGTCGCCATCCAACATGGCTATGCGGACTGTTTCGCCCGACAAGGTGGGTGCCTGTTCACAGTACTTGTAGAACTCCTGCACCTCGTCAAGCCGGCTCAGGTAGGCGGCGCCCAACTCGACAAGCTTGCGTCCCAGGGCGAACTCGGCTCCTTGCCGGGTAATCAGCCGGGCCTCCTCCAGTGCCAGCAGAAGGTTGGATGTGGACGACTTGGGAATACCCAGCTCCCTCGACAAGTCGCTGAGGGTCAGCCGCCCCGACGGCGACTCCGCCAACGCCTCCAGGACTGCTGCCGCGCGGGTTACCGCCGGCGCCGGGGATGAAGCACCCAGCCCATCGGAACGGGTGGTACGGGAATCGGCCATGATTATCCTTTGTCGATCTCAACCGGCTGTCCAGTCTGCTGAACAATTCCCATCATAGTGGCAAGGGAAAAGGGAGCAATCCTGACGATGGCAGCCGGCCACAGACACATAGACGGCGCTGCTGCAGCCCCGCTTTCCAAACCCTGGAGTTCAATGTATATTCATCTTCGAGCTCTCCACCGCGGCATCCCCCAATAGTCGCGGTGGAGAGCTCATCCATTTCCCGGGCCAGCCAGGCTCCCAGGCAATTCAGGCAACGGCCAGTTCCCCGGCCCTGAGGCACCATCCTCCGCCGGCACCATCCCTGACCAACTCCCATGTGGCGAGCGTCGACTTGGTGTTGCTCCCAAGGCGAACCTGGACCTGCCAGACTTCGACGTCCACACGGCCCTCGCCCCGCGGCATCCGGCGTGCACTCTCCCACCAAGGAACCCGCTCAAACCACCTCACGGGTTCGACGGCTATTTGCCATTCCCTGGCATCCCTGACGACGGCAGCCGGCGTACCGTCGGGGTTGTTACGAACAAAGACGTGCTCCATGAACTGGAATGCTAGGCGGAGGCTGTGACATTTTCGGGTTCACGAGCGTGGCCACCATGCCGGAGCGCCGAATGACGGACAAACAAAAAAGCCCCGCCATTTCCCACCCTATGGGTTGAAATGACGGGGCTGCTTGGTGGGTCCTACCGGGATCGAACCGATGACATCCACGGTGTAAACGTGGCGCTCTACCAGCTGAGCTAAAGACCCTTGCATCGGTTTTGGCGGCTTTCTTTCCTTCGCGCCTCAACCAACGAACAATGACTCTACCTGATCATCCATTGGAAACACCAATCGGAACGCCCGGCTCCGGCAGATCGGGCAAATCACGGGACAAATACTCCAGTGAACCGCTGACTCCGAGATCAAGCTTGAGGGTTGCCAGCTCGTCTCCACGAGTGGTTCCCCGGTTGATGATCACCACCGGTTTGTCCGCTTTCGCCGCGTGCCGGACAAACCTAAGGCCGCTCATGACGGTCAACGACGATCCAGCTACCAACAGGGCTTCAGCATCGTCCACCATGGAATATGCCCGCTCCACCCTGTCCTTGGGCACATTCTCACCGAAGTACACGAAATCCGGCTTCAGTGTGCCTCCGCAAACGGGACAAACGGCCACCACGAAGGACGTGATCAGTTCCGGGTCCTCGACGGTGGCGTCAGCGTCAGGGGCCATCTCGACAACGCCCGCCTTGAGGGCAGCTTCCACGAAGCCGGGGTTGAGTTCCTCAAGTATGGCCGCCAACAGCTTCCGCGAAAACGTATGCCCCTTGTCGAGGCAGATGACCTGGTCGAACCGCCCATGGAGGTCCACCACGTTCACGCTTCCTGCGTCCTGGTGGAGCCTGTCGACGTTTTGGGTAATGAGGCCGGTCAGGAGTCCGCGTTGTTCCATCAGTGCAACAGCCGCATGCCCCGCGTTGGGATCAGCATGCCGCAGGTGCGACCAACCAAGATGATTCCTCGCCCAGTACCGGCGACGGTTTTCCGCGCTGCCAAGGAATTCCTGGTAAGTCATGGGCTTCCTTGGGGCTGCGCCAGGACCCCGGTAGTCCGGGATGCCGGAGTCGGTGCTAAGTCCGGCGCCCGTGAGGACGGCCAGGCGATTGCCGGAAAGAATCGCCACGGCCTCTCCAAGGGCGGCTACTTCCCCGGGACTTAGCTCACCGCTGGACACCGGTGCCATGCTCGCAAATCCGGTCATTCCGACACCCGGCCGCCCGCTGGCCACGCTATTTCCCCGAAAGCGTTGAAAGTGCTGAGCGATACTCCGCGAGATCCCGTGCTTGGCCGCGGGGATTCACCACCACGTAGCGCACAATGCCATCGGCGTCGATGATGAACGTCCCCCTCAGTGCCATCCCACTCCGTGTATCGAAAACCCCGTACTGCCGGGCTACGGCACCGTGCGGCCAGAAGTCGGCCAGCAGATCGAATCCGTAGCCTTCCTTTTCCGCATAGGCCCGCAACGAGAATTTACTGTCCACGGAAACGGCAAGCACCGTGGCATCGGAATCTTCGAAAGCCCCGATGTTGTCGCGGATTTCGCACAGTTCGCCCGTGCAGATGCCGGAAAAAGCGAACGGATAGAACACCACCACTACGTTGCGGCCCCTGAAATCCGAGAGCCGGATCGGTTCACCGTACTGGTTGGACAACTCAAAGTCCGGCGCCGGCTGGCCAACTTCCGGGACCACTGCAAGTGCGGAAGTTTCCTGGACTTCCGTCACTTGTTCTTCTTTGCCACCAGGCGGGTGGCACTCCAGTCCTTGGAAACCCCTGCCGAAGTGGTCAGGTGCAGCCCGGACGTTGGGGCGGCGTCCTGGATGTCGGCGGGTGAGACGTAATTCTCGCGGCCTGACTTGGGGGTAAGCACCCAGACCACGCCGCCTTCCTTGAGGGTGGTGAGCGAATCCATCAGCGCATCGACAAGATCTCCGTCGCCGTCACGCCACCAAAAGATCACAGCGTCAACGACGTCATGGTCGCCTTCATCCAGCAGCTCTGAACCCGTGACATCTTCAATGTCGTCACGCAAGTCGAAATCGACGTCGTCGTCGTAGCCGCGTTCCTGAATCAGATCCCCATCTTTGAAACCCAATCTTTCCGCCACATTTACCGATGTGGCGGCGTCGGCCTCGCTCACGTTTCCTCCTTTTGAAGTGACTTCCATTACTAACAGCCAACACCCTTTGGGCGTGTGCTTCAAGCCATTGTCCCTGCGATCCACCATATTCCGCACTACCCGGGGTGTTTCGAAGCTGTGACAATCGCGTGGCATCCGTCACGGAGGGTGCCGGGGTGTGACATACAACGCCCCTCGGGCCCCGCGGCTACGCATACCAGCGCCGTCAAAGCTAGAGTGGCCATGAGTGCATTGGCTGCAGGGCGATCGCCCCGAAGGATTCCATTGCGCAGCCATGCGCTCACAAGACCTGCCCGGCGCATCCGACCGGGCTGTTTGAAACCGAGATGTCGCACACGACGCGTTCACGACGGGCAGTTACCCTGCCGGACTTGAGGCGCCGATGGATGCGCCTAAAGGAAGGTTGGACGTGGCTGCAGGAGAAGAGACCTCACACATCCTTAGTGGGTTGACTGCCCAGTTGCCTGATCGTGATCCGGAAGAGACCGCGGAGTG
>NZ_JBHVRN010000029.1:2322-11763 GCF_042885775.1 Paenarthrobacter sp. NPDC058040 | reverse complement strand
GTCCTTGTTCGGGGTCTCGCCCACAACCACCCCCCCCCAAAAGGGCCCCCTACTTGGGGCGTTAGCTGAGCTGCAGCACGCCGTCCACGCGTCGGGGAATGCCCAGCGGATTCGACTCGTGCAGGGCCGGGTGCAGGATGCTCTCGGGTGCGTCCTGATAGGCCACGGGCCGTTGGAACCGGCGGACCGCAGTGGCCCCCACCGAGGTGAACAGCGACGTCGTGGCGGGGTACGGACCCCCGTGCTGCTGAGCCCAGTTCACGGCGACGCCGGTCGGCCAGCCCGCGAAAAGCACACGCCCGGCGAGCCCGCTGAGCTGTTCCACGAGAGCGGAAATATCCTCGCCGGGCTGCGAGTGGATTGTTGCAGTCAGGCTGCCAGGCACCTCGGCGAGGGCCTCGGACAGTTCTGCCTCGTTGGCGTATTCGATCAGCAGGGTGGTGGGACCAAAGCACTCCTCCAGGAGCTCCTCAGGCCGCTCAAGCACGTTGGCTGCGGTGGTGGAGAAGACCACCGGAGCGGCGCCATCAGACAGGCTGTCCTGCTCGGCCGTGCCGCTCACGACGACGACACCTGGCTGTTCCGCGACGCTGCGGAGACCGTGCGGATAGGCTTCCGCAATGCGCTCCGTAAGCATCGCTGCCGCCGGCTTGTCCTTGCTCGCCTCAGCCAGGTGCGCGGCGAAATCCGTTCCGGCGGGAATGAAGATCAGGCCCGGCTTGGTGCAGAACTGGCCAGCGCCCATGGTAAAGGAAGCTGTGAGGCCGGCGGCGAGTTCCTGTCCCCGTTCCCCAAGGGCGGCCGCGGTGATGACCACGGGGTTCAGGCTCCCCAGCTCACCGTAGAACGGGATGGGTTCGGGGCGGGAAACGGCGAGGTCGAACAGTGCCCGACCACCAGGGATGGACCCGGTGAATCCCACCGCCTTGATCGCGGGATCCTGGACCAGTGCCGTCCCGGCTTCGCGCCCGCTCACCAAGGCGAAGATTCCCTCCGGGGCTCCAGCAGCAGCCAACGCCTCCGTGACGATCTCCGCCGTGCGCTCGGACAGCCGGAGGTGGCCGGAATGCGCCTTGACGATTACCGGGCAGCCAACGGCGAGCGCGGAGGCGGTATCGCCGCCGGCCACCGAAAACGCGAACGGGAAGTTCGACGCCGAGAACACGGCTACCGGGCCAAGCGGCCTGAGGATGCGGCGCAGGTCGGGCTTGGGCGGGGTTGCCGCAGGGTCGGCGTGGTCGATCACGGCTTCGAGGTAGGAACCCTCTGTGATCACCTGTGCGAACAGCCGCAACTGGCCACTGGTCCTCGCCACCTCACCGGTAAGCCTGACCGTGCCCAGGCTCGTCTCGGAGTCGGCGATCGCCACAAGTTCCGTCACGTTGGCGTCCAAAGCGTCGGCGACGGCGGTCAGCCAGGCTGCCCGCTCGGCGTCGGACGCTGCTGCGGTGGCCTTTGCAGCGGCAGCGGCGGCGGCCGTAACCGCTGTGAGGTCAAGAGTTGCTGTACTCAACGTGGTTTCCTTTGCTCTCGAGGGCGTCGGTGGTGGAGGCCTGAGTGGAAAAGTCGAACCCGAGCCCGACCTTGCCGGCGGAGCTGAGCCGGCTGTTGCGGATCCGGATCGGAGATGGACCGTCAAGGATGCCGAGTTGCTCGAAGGAAGCGTCTTCAACGTCCTCCACGCTGACGGCCTCCGCCAGGGTCAGGGCAAGCTGGCCCGACAGTTCGGGAAGGAGGTGCGGGGCAACCCTGATGCTGTTGGCACGTGCCAGTTCGACGATCCGCCGGAACGGGGTGATGCCGCCGACGCGCACGATGTTGGGCTGGATGATGTCCACCGCTTCGGCTTCGATGAAGTCGCGGAACCGGTAGATGGTGTGGACGTTCTCCCCCAATGCGATGGGCACCGGCGAGTGCTTGCGCAGCCTCCGGTAGGCCCAAAGATCGTCTGCACGGATCGGCTCTTCCAGCCACTCCAGTCCGTACTCCACTAAAACATCCAGTGCCCGGAAAGTGTGCGCGAGGTCCCAGCGCTGGTTGGCGTCAATCATGAGCAGCCGATCCGGGCCGATGGCTTCGCGGACCGCGGCCACGCGTTCGGCGTCTTCCCGGAGTTCCGGCTTGCCCACTTTGATCTTGACGGCCTTGTGTCCTGCAGCAACCCACCGCTGGGCTTGCTCCACGAGTTCATCCAGGGTGTAGTGCAGGTTGACGCCCGAACCATAGACCTCCACGGAGTCCTGCCGCTGACCCAGAAGGCCCGTGACCGAGGTGCCGGCCTGTCGTGCCTTCAGGTCCCACAAGGCAAGGTCCACGCCGGCCATCGCGACGGTGGTCAGCCCTCCCCCGCCGGCTTCGTGCAGGCGCCGCCACAGCTGGTCCCACACAATCTCCGGGTTGGCTTCGAGACCGATGATGAACGGGGCGATGTCGTAGTCCAGCAAGGCCTTTACTGCCTGGGGACCGATGGTCGGTGTCCAGGAGAATCCGTGGCCCGTCCCGCCGTCGTCAGTCCTCAGCTCGGTGACAATCACATGGTTCTCCGGAGCCTCCACCCCCCAACTGCGAAGCAGCGGGACCGTGATGAGGCGTGTGGAGAGCCCGGTGATGCGGCTGGTCATCAGTTGCCGGCCAGTTCGTGGCCCTTGGCGAGGATGGCCTTGAGCTCCAGCAATTGGTCCTCTGTGGGGTCCACCAGCGGCGGGCGGACGGAGCCGACGGGCAGGCCGGCGAGCCGCAGACCGGCCTTGATGAGGGAGACTCCGAAGCCCGGAGTCTGGTCGCGAAGCCGGACGAGGGGTCCGTAGAAGCCCTCAAGCAGCGCGTTGCGGCGCTCCTCGTCGCCTGATACGTAGGCGTCGTAATACGCCTTCGCGATCTCCGGAGCCATGGCGAACGCCGCCGAGGAATAGAGCGGGATGCCCAAACCACGGTAGGCACCCTGCGTCAGCTCCGCCGTGAGGAGACCATTGAAGAGTGCGAAATCCTCCCGGCCGCTTGCCTTGATCGCGGAGACGATTTCCTGGGCGAGTCCAACATCGCCGATCCCGTCCTTGAAGCCCACTACCTTGGGGTTCGCGGTCAACCGGGTCATGGCGGCGGCCGTGAACTTGGCGGTGCCGCGGTGATACACGATCACGGGCAGGCTGCTGGCCGCGGCCACAGCCTCGATGTAAGCAACCACACCGTCCGTAGGGCCAGTGACGAGGTACGGCGGAAGGACCAGAAGCGCATCTGCGCCGGCTTCTTCAGCCACCTTCGCGGCGGCCAGGGCATGGCCCAGCGGACCACCGGCGCCGGCGACGACCGGTACGGCACCCGCCACAACCTCGACGGCGGCAGTCACCACGGTGCCGATCTCGTCGAGGGACAACGCATGGAATTCACCTGTGCCGCATGCCGGGAACACTCCGCCCGGACCGAAGGGCAGGCGGGAGGCGATGTGCTCCTTCAGGAGGGCGACATCCACAGAGCCGTCCTCGGCGAAGGGCGTGACGGGGAAGAAAAGTACTCCGTCGAAATTCATGCTGTCTCCTTGCTGGTTGCTCCCGCAGGCACCAGGCCGCGGTGGTTCTCGTCATTGAGTAGTGCTGTGTCTTCGCCTTCGTAGGGCGGGGTGAGCTCGGTGCGCCAGCTGCGCTTCGGTTCCCAGCCGAGGAGTTCGCGGGCCTTGTCCACGGAGAATGCAGGGCTGGTGCCGGTGAGGTGCTCCGTCAGTGGACCGCTGCCCGGCAGGAACCGCGGGAACAATTCGGCCAGCGGCGAGGTGGCCAGGGCATCCTTGGCACCGACGAAGAACGTTTGCCCGTTGGGAATGGTCTCCATCTTGGCCAGGAGCACATCCAGGAATTCCGCGACATCCCTGGCATCCACGTAGTTGAACAATGCCGGGGCGGACAACGCGGGATCGTCCAGGCGTTCGCGGACCGTGTGGCCCTGCTGCGTCAGCGCCCCTTCCCATTCCTCGGGTGAGATCACGTAGCAGGGGCGGAACGCCGCGTACCGGATTTTGTCTCCTTGGGCGGCAGCGAACATCTGGACGGTCTGCTCTGCGATCAACTTGGACAGCGCGTAAGCGTTCCACGGCTTGGGCGGCGTCTGCTCGTCCAAGGGGAACGACGGCGGCAGCCAGCCGGCCGGCGAACCGTAGCCAAGGGCGGTCGGGCTGCTTGCCGTCACGATCTTAGGCACGCCGGCGTCGGTCGCGGCGCTGATCACCGCGTAGGCGAGCCTGGTGTTCGTGCTGAAAATGACGTCCTCCGGCGCGCTGAAAGGTACCGCAATAGCAGCGAGGTGGATGACGGCGTCGGGCGTTGTCTCCCGGATCAGCCGCTCCGCCTCGCCCGGGGCCAGGAGGTCAGCGGTGTGCTGCGTCGCGCCTTTCGGCAACTGATCCGTGGGGATGGCGTCGCGGTCCACCGAAACCACGTCGTGGCCCGCCTCGGCCAGTCCGGCCACCACGCTGCGGCCCAGCCGGCCGGAACCGCCGGTAACGAAAATCCTGCTCATCTTGATGTTCCTTGCGTCTACTGGACGGCCGCTAGGCCTGGTCGCGGCTGAGGTCGACGCCGAGGCCAAGTTCGCTGATGCGGACAGGCAAGTCGGTGTCAAGGGACTGGTTTCCGGCGATGCCCACCGAGACGGAACGGAGTCCGTCGATGTATCCGGACGGACGGCCCAGCGGGTCGATGCCGGGGCCGTTGAAGAGATCCGAAAGCAGCAGGTTGTCTCCGCCGCCGTGGCCGCCTTCGCCGTTGATGATCGGCACCTCGTAGGCCGCTTCCCAGTGGCGCTGGACCACCAGGCGCTCTCCGTTGCGGCGCACGGCGTCTTCCTCTTCGATGGGGGTTGCGCTGGGGTCCACGACCGTCTTCTTGTCCGTGCTGAATTCGACGGCGGCACGCTCCACCACTTCGAGTTCGGCGCGGCCCTCCGTACCGTTCACGGTGACGCGGTAGCCCTCCCAAGGACTGTGCGCGTTCAACGAGTAGCTCAGGGTAGGGCCGCCCTGGTAGTCCACCACGAGGGCCAGGTTGTCCTCGATGGTGATTCCATCGGTGAAGACGTCCTGGTCGCGGCGGTAACCGTCAAACTTCTCGTTGTCGTAGTACAGGGCCTTCAGCCGCTCGTCGTCACGCAGGTCCAGGCGGAACGGATCGCGCTCGAGGCCGTCCACGGTTCCGCGTTCCGGACGTGCCCCGAGGCCGCGTTCGCTGGCGTTCTTGTCACCGTAGAACCGCAAGCCGCCGGAGGCGAAGACACGCTCGGGAACATCGTTGATCCACCAGTTGACGAGGTCGAAGTGGTGGGACGCCTTATGGATGAGCAGGCCGCCGGAGTTCTTCTTGTCGCGGTGCCAACGGCGGAAGTAGTCGGCTCCGTGCACGGTGTCCAGCACCCAGCTGAAGTCGATCGACGTCACCTTGCCGATCACGCCGTTCTGGATGACTTCCTTGAGGGCCGAGTTGCGCGGCGAGTAGCGGTAGTTGAAGGTGACCACCACGTTGCGGCCCGTTTCGGCCACGGCCGTCGTAATGCGGCGGCAGCCCTCGACGTCGATGGTCAGCGGCTTTTCGACCACGACGTCGGCACCTGCCTCGAGCGCTTCAACGATGTAGTCGGCGTGGGTGAAGTCGGGCGTCGTAACAATGACCCGCTCAATGCCGTTGGCCTGGATGAACTCCGTGAGCTGCGCGGGCTCGAACGTCTCCACGGGTCCCGGCGCACCGAGCTCCTGGATGAGCCCTTGGTAGAAGTCCACTCGGCCCGGGTTCACATCGGAGAGGGCCACGAGCTCGGCTACGTCGGCGTGCTGGCCGAAGATGGCGCGGATGTACATTTCGGAGCGTCCACCAGTGCCGATGAGGGCGATCCTGGTGCGTTGTCCGGCGGTGCCCGGAGAGGCCGTGGCGGCGGTGGGATGGGTCTCGGCGGTGTCGACGTTGACCATGGAGAATGCCCCTTTCCAAAGGCAGGAGTGAACCGCTTGACGGCCCGGCTTGTTCTGGGAAGAATCATGAGAAAGCGTTTTCTCAGAGCGTTATAAGCTTTGTATCAAGACTCTGGCGGTCGCGTCAACCATCGCCCCAACGACGGGGCAGCACGGGGCCAGTCAATCGGAAGGGGCAACATGGCACGCAGGAATACCAACAGGCGCGTTGGCATTGCCGACGTCGCAGAGAAGGCAGGCGTCTCCCACGCCACAGTGTCGCGCGTCATGAACGGCAACGCCGCGGTTGATCCCGGTATCGCCGAACGCGTCCGTGCCGCAGCCGCTGAATTGAAGTACCAGCCAAACCCGGTGGGCAGGAGCCTGGCCCTCGGTAAGACGGACACCATCGGCATCGTGGTGCCGGATTTGGCCAACCCCACCTTCCAGGCCATCCTTCGCGGCCTGAGTATCGCCGCAGCCCAGGACGGCTACCGCGTGCTGATCGCGGACTCGTCCGAAGTGACCAGCGAGGAAGCCATCCTTGCCGGCGAGGCGCGGCGGCGCTGCGACGGCGTGGTGCTGTGCGCACCCCGCATGCCCGATGCCGAACTCGAGGAACTCGCCCCAACGTTGCACCCGCTGGTCCTCATCAACCGGACCACCATCAACACCAACACCCCCAGCCTCAGCGTCGACTACGGGCAGGGCATCCAGCAACTCGCTGAGCATCTGGTGTCCCTGGGCCACCAACGCCTGGTTTACCTCTCTGGACCCGAGCACAGCGCTTCAAACCGCCAGCGCTTGGTGGGCTTGGCGGAATTCCGCAAGGAGCACCCTGAAATTGAACTCCAGATGCTGCATGGAGGCTCGAACTTCGACTCAGGGCACGACTCCACGGAAGCAATCGTCGCCAGCGGCGCCACGGGGATCCTGGCATTCAACGACCTCGTTGCCATGGGTCTCCTGAGCGGCTTGCACGAGCGGGGCATCAGGGTTCCCGAGGACATCTCCGTGACCGGCTTCGACGACATCCCGTTCGCCAAGTACACCACCCCACCCCTCACCACCGCTGCCGTCCCCATCAACGAGCTCGGCAGCCTGGCATGGAGGCGCATGCGGGAGCAGATCCAGCAGGCCGGCGAGACACCCGTCCACCAGCAGGACGAGTTCGCTCCCCGGATGGAAATCCGCAAGAGCACCTCCACGCCAGCCCTCAAGCCCGCCTGACAAAGCAACGCGGGGTCACTTACGGCCCATACCAAAGGCAAACATGGGCCGTAAGTGACCCCGCGTTGCGTTAATCCTTAGTGGGCTGCCCACCCACTCCGGCTTCCGCGTAGAACCCGCGGATGTGCGCCGCCACGAGATCTGCCGCCTTGCCGCCGTCGTTCGCGTTGACGGCGGAGAGAATGGCGCGGTGCTCAGCCCGGAGCCGCGCTGACGTGGCATTCCAATCGGGCAGGTTCCCAGTGAGCTCGCCGGCGTAGTTCTGGATCGCCCCACGCAGCGAGGCCATCATGGCGCTCACCACCGCGTTGCCCGCCGCCTGTGCGAGGGCCACGTGAAACCGCGCGTCGAGGGCCAGGAAAGTCTCAATATCCGGAGCCTGCTCCATCTGGTCCAGCAGTTCGGCGGCCTCGTCCAGTGCAGGTGCTCCGACATGGGCCCGCTCGGCCGCCCAGGACTCCAGGAGCACGCGGGTCTCCACGATGTCAGCCACCGGGAGATGCCGGGTGGCCACGTGCAAGCGGAGTGTCGAGCCCAAAGCAGACCCCGGCTCGGCAATAACGATGGTGCCCGCGTCCTTCCCCGAGCCCACGCCGGCCCGGACCACGCCCATCGCCTCGAGGATCCGGACAGCCTCACGCACCGATGTCCGGGAAACCTGCAATTGCTCAGCCATTGTCCTCTCGCCGGGCAGGCGCCCGCCAAGAGCCAGTTCGCCACTGGACAACTGCTTTTCGATCCACTCCAGGACAAGTTCGTGCGTTCGCATACCGGAATACTAGTTGATGTGGTCCAACCACATGCCTTACAGTGTGGTTAGACCACACAATTCAAGGGAGAACCGCATGACCGAGACCCTCGATCCCAAGCTCACTGCTGCCCCCGCCGACGCCGGCAGCGACCAAAACGTCAGCCGCGCGCCCCAGCCGGCACCCGCCCTCGTACGGCCTCCGGCCCTGAAGCGACGCGTGCCCAAAGTCTCGGATCTGGCTCCGCTGATGCAGTTCAAGAAGCCGGAATTCAGCAAGACGGCCCGGCTCAAGCGGGCCAGCACCATCTGGGAGCTGCGGGACATCGCCAAGCGCCGCACCCCGCAGGCGCCCTTCGATTACACCGATGGCGCGGCGGAAGCCGAGATCACCCTGCGCAGGGCACGCCAAGCCTTCCAGGACATCGAATTCCGGCCCGGCATCCTGCGTGATGTCTCCAGGATCGACCTCCGCACTGACATCCTCGGCCAGGAATCGAAGCTTCCGTTCGGCATCGCACCCACCGGCTTTACCCGCATGATGCAGTCCGAGGGCGAATACGCTGGCTCGCAGGCAGCTGAGGCAGCAGGCATCCCCTACACCCTGTCCACCATGGGTACCGCCTCTATCGAGGACGTGGCCGCAGCTGCCCCGAACGGCCGGAACTGGTTCCAGCTCTACCTGTGGACGGACCGCGACCGCTCCTTGGAGCTGATCGAACGGGCTGCCAAGGCAGGGAATGACACCCTCATGGTTACGGTGGACACGGCCGTCGCCGGCGCCCGCCTCCGCGATGTCCGCAACGGAATGACCATTCCGCCGGCATTGACTTTGAAGACGGTGATGGATGCTTCATACCGGCCGGCTTGGTGGTTCAACTTCCTGACCCACGAACCACTGACGTTTGCCTCCCTGTCCCGCTACACGGGCACCGTGGCGGACCTCATCAACTCCATGTTCGACCCCACCTTGACTTACGAGGACCTGGATTGGTTGCGTGAGACGTGGAAGGGCAAGCTCGTGGTCAAGGGCATCCAGACCGTCGAGGATGCCCGGAAGGTGGTGGATCACGGCGCGGACGGCATCGTGCTGTCCAACCACGGCGGCCGCCAGTTGGACCGCGCACCCATTCCGTTCCACTTGCTCCCCGAGGTCTCGGCCGCGTTGAAGAACCACAACAGCAAGGCCGCGGTCATGCTGGACACCGGCATCATGAGCGGCGCCGACATCGTGGCAGCCCTGGCACTCGGAGCGGACTTCGCCTTGATCGGCCGCGCCTACCTTTACGGCCTGATGGCCGGCGGACGCGAAGGCGTGGACCGGACCATCCAGATCCTGGAAAAGGACATGACCCGGACCATGGCACTGCTGGGCGTCAGCAAGGTCTCAGACCTCAACCCGGACCACGTGCGCTTGCTGCAGCGATAACCCATGTAGGTCGCAAAATTGGGGGGGTTTTGACCACAAAAAACCCCCAGTTGGGCCACACATGGGGTCCCACCGCGGTTGGTGTTGGGCGGGGGCCGCCAAGCG
>NZ_JBHVRN010000029.1:0-2312 GCF_042885775.1 Paenarthrobacter sp. NPDC058040 | reverse complement strand
CTCTCGTTGTGTTTTTTGTTTTGCTAAAACCTTTGTCGCTCTAATTGGTGTGTTTTTTGAGCCCTCAAAACGCGCACTTTTGCGACTCAGTTGGGTACCACGAGCGTTAGATGAGGCCCTGGGCCAGCATGGCGTCGGCGACCTTCACGAAGCCACCGATATTGGCGCCCACCACGTAGTTTCCGGGCGCCCCGTATTCCTCGGCCGTCTCTGCGCAGCGGTCGTGAATGCCCACCATGATCTCCGTGAGCCGCTGTTCGGTGTGCTCGAAGGACCACGAATCGCGGCTGGCGTTCTGCTGCATTTCCAGTGCGGAGGTAGCCACTCCGCCGGCATTGGCGGCCTTGCCCGGTCCGAACAGGATGCCTGCTTCCTGGAACACCGCCACCGCAGACTGGGTGGAGGGCATGTTCGCACCCTCGGCCACGGCAATCAGTCCGTTACTCACCAGCTTGGCGGCAGCATCGCCGTCGAGCTCGTTCTGCGTGGCACATGGCAGCGCAACCGTGCCGTTGACATCCCAGACTGAACCGCCCGCAACGTGGCTTGAGCCCGGACGACGGGCAGCGTATTCGGTGAGGCGGGCCCGCTCCACTTCCTTGATCTGGCTGAGCAGGGCAACATCGATACCCGCCTCATCCACGATGTAGCCGGCAGAGTCCGAACATGCCACCACGGTGGCGCCGAGGGCCTGGGCTTTGGCGATCGCGTGGATGGCAACGTTGCCGGAACCGGAGACCACCACTCGCTGGCCGTCAAAGGACGTGCCGCGGGTTTTCAACATTTCCTGCGCGAAGATGACCGTTCCGTAACCGGTGGCCTCGGGCCGCACCAGTGAGCCACCCCAGGAAATCCCCTTGCCGGTCAGTACGCCGGATTCGTAGCGGTTGGTGATGCGCTTGTACTGGCCGAAGAGATAGCCGATCTCGCGGCCGCCCACCCCGATATCACCGGCGGGAACGTCCGTGTACTCACCGATGTGCCGGTACAGCTCGGTCATGAAGGACTGGCAGAAACGCATGATTTCGGCATCCGAGCGGCCGCGCGGGTCGAAGTCCGAGCCACCCTTGCCGCCGCCGATGGGCATGCCCGTCAGCGCGTTCTTGAAGATCTGCTCGAAGCCGAGGAACTTCACGATGCCGAGGTAAACGGAGGGATGGAAGCGCAGGCCTCCCTTGTAGGGGCCCAATGCGGAGTTGAACTCCACCCGGAATCCGCGGTTGACGTGCACGCGTCCGGCGTCGTCGGTCCACGGGACACGGAAGATGATCTGGCGCTCCGGCTCGCAGAGGCGCTCAAGCACGGCGCCTTCGAGGAATTCAGGGTGGCGGTCGTGGACCGGGCCCAGGCTTTCGAAGACCTCTGTTACCGCTTGGTGGAATTCCTTTTCTCCGGGGTTCCGCGCCAACACGGTGTCCCGGACGGCTTCGAGCCTTGAGTCCATGCGTCTTCCTATCCCTCAGTGCCACGATCCGCGGCGAGACAATCAAAGTCCCGCTCATGCTCGCACCAACAAAGGTAGGATCTCCATCCACGCCGGATGTGACCGCCAAGGCCCGACTTAACACAACTGGAGAAAAACCTCGGAAAGACGGGAAACCAGAGGTTAACAAAACCTCACAATGTGAGGAGTATCACGTTAGATCTAGCGCTTTCGCCCGAACTTCGGCAGATTCGGAAGGTTCGCCAGGAGGTCCGCAGCCTTGGTCGCGGCGCGGCCGACGGTACGGCCGATTTGCTGCGGCACAGTGTCGTCCGGTTGCAGGTCCACGGATACCGGAGCGTCCGCCGCATGCGCCGTTACTGCCTGGCTGAGCACCTCGGGACGGGACTCGTTCTCTTCTGCGGCATCCGTGGCCACCGGAGCAGCGGCAGGCTCCCCTTCGGAAGGTACGACGACGGCGGGGGCCGCCGGGCCGACGTCGAACGTTTCCAGCCAATTGGCGACGCCGGCGAGCGGCTTGGGATTCAGCGTGTAGAAGCGCTTCTGCCCCTGTGCGCGCATGCTGACCAAATCGGCCTCGCGCAAAACTTTCAAATGCTTGGAGATGGTGGGCTGGCTTGCGGCCAGTTCTTCTACCAGTTCCCCTACAGCTTTATCCCCAGAGCGGAGGGAAACCAGGATATCGCGCCTGGTTGCCTCAGCTATGACGGCAAATACGTCGTCAGTCACCATGACACCCACCCTAGCGACATATACGTCAAATGGCATCCCTTCGCGTTGACTCACAAAAAACCTCCGCGTAGCCGGATACGTTGCCTCATTGAAAAAGCTCCGGGATGGGTGGGGCGGGGATCCTTGAGGGATGGGG
>NZ_JBHVRN010000028.1:0-15028 GCF_042885775.1 Paenarthrobacter sp. NPDC058040 | reverse complement strand
GTCTCCGGGGTATTGACCGAATGGATCCAGCCATTCTTCCCCACGGGGATGAACACACCAGCATCAATAGTCTTAGACATATCCAAAAATCCTTCCAAACAAGTACCACCGGAGACGGTCTTGGGCCCCAGCAAGGCTGGGGGTCTGCTTGCGTTTGGTCAGCAGTTTCCTAAACCTCAACCCGATAATCCGATGCGCCGGCCGCCGGGAACTGTGAGTCGTCAGCCTGGGTCGAAAGTGACGGCAGTCACTTGACTTGACTTCCAGTCAATCGTCCATCCTCCCCGTGATCCACGTCAAGAGGTTTTCGAACATTTCCTGAGCGGGTGTTCAGATCTAATTTGCCCAAAATCATGGCTCGAACCATTGGTCAGCATGGAACAGTTGTGCACTCGATCAGCTTTGGATCGCTGGTAAACACAAACTCGGAAGTAGCTGACAGTACCTTCCGCGTAAACAGTCGTTGTGAGACCCGCGTTCCCACAACGACTGTTTTTCACGAGCGCCTCTTGGGATATCAAGGCGCTGGTCATTGACCGGATTAGGCGAGCAACTGCCCACGTCATCGGGCGACCCGATTCCGGCGCGCTAGGATGACCCGGTTGAGGGGTGCTGCTGGACCGTCTCCTTCGCAGGGAGGATCTAGTACTTCCCTGAGAGCAATTCGCCGGCGTTGGGAACGTAGGTCTTGAGGCCCAGCGTTTTCAGCATCTGGTACGTGGTCGCAATGGCCGCAGTGATGACTGGTTTGCCGATGGCGTCCTGGACCTGCTGGACTGCCTCGAGAGAGGGCATCTGCACGCACGCGGACAAGACAACAACGTCTGCCTCCGAATGGTCCAGATCCTTGATGATCTCCACCAAGGCCAGTGGATCCCGGGCACCGACTTCGAGGTTGTCGGGAATTTCCAGGGCGATGTAGTTGGTGACTTTGACGCCTTCGTTTTCGATGTATTCGGCCACCGACCTGGTCAACGGCTCCATGTAGGGTGCGATGATGGCCGTTTTCTTCGCTCCCAGCACGTGCAGCGCCTCCACCAGTGCACCTGCGCTGGTGACCACCGGGGTTGACGCCCCCACGTCGGCTGCCTTGGTTTCGAGCTTATGCTGGGCCTTTTCGTGATATCCGTGTCCCCGGCTCATGATGGCCACAAGGCAGGCATAGCCCATGACATCGACTCGTGCGTCTGCCAGTTCGACCGCGCACCGCTGAGAGTCATCATCCATGGCCTCAAGCTGTTCCTTGGTCACCTCCGTCATTCGCATCCGGCTCGAGTGGAACGTAAAACGCTCCGGTTCTTCTTGCTCACGCGCATGGAGCATGGCCGGAATTTCGGTCTCCATGGTGATGTTTGAACTGGGCACGATTTGCCCGATCCGGTATTTACGGGTCAAGGGTTTGCTCCTTTGCAGGGTTTTCCATGTGTGGGGGCTCAGAAGCCACCACCACTAAAGTCAGACGGCAAGAACCGGATTGGTCAGCTTGCCGATCTTCTCGATGTTGAGCTCGACAATGTCACCGGGCTGCAGGTACTGGGGGGGAACCTGAGCGGCACCCACCCCTTGAGCAGAACCGGTGGCAATGACATCACCGGGTTCCAGGGTCACTCCCGAGGTGATGTCCTCAATCAGCTCGGCGATCTTGAAGAGCATGTGACGGGTGTTGGAGTTCTGCATTTCGACGCCGTTGACCGTCAAATTGAAGTTCAGGTCTTGCGGATCTGTAATCTCATCCGCAGTCACAATCCAGGGGCCGAACGGGGCGTACGTGTCCTGGCCTTTCGAAAAGAACCACTGGCCGGAACGGCGTTGGTCACGGGCACTGATGTCGTTGACGATCGAGTAACCATAGACGTAGTCGAAGGCTTCGCTGGCCTTGATCCCGGTCGCCTTCTTGCCGATGACGACGGCAAGTTCGCATTCCCAGTCCAGCTCTTTGGTCAACCTGGCATCGTGCCGGATGGACTCACCGTGTCCGATGACGGCGGTGGCCGGTTTGGAGAAAAGCACAGGCCTGGTGGGCAGGTCCTTATCGGTATCCAGTGTTCGGCTGGACTCGGCGACGTGCTCAACATAATTCAGTCCCACACCAATGATCTTGGTCGGGCGTATAGGAGCGCGCAGCGATACGGCGGAGAGCACGTGCGTTGTACCGGCCGGCAGATTTTGTGCGTGCGTGGCGAGCAGCTCGCTGGCCCGGGCCGTGAGCTCGGGATCGCCAACGTAGAGACTGGCCTGCTGGGGGAGCGGGACACCAACGGCCTCTCCCAGGGCGTAAAGATCCACAACGGTATCGTCGCCGAGCAGGGCTCCCGCCCTCGGATCCCCCGCGTCGGCTTCAAAGGTCAAAAGTTTCATAGTAGTGCTGCTCCTCGGGCAGGGTGTGCGGATGCTGCCAGGCGGCGTGGAAACCACGCCGCCTGGCTGATTGGTGGATAGGTTTCTTAGAAGTCGAGGTACTGCTGGCCGCTGTTGGCGTCGTAGCCCTCTTCAACCCAGAGGTCCAAAGACTTCATGGTGGGGAAGTCATTGAACGAGAAGAGGCATGCGTCGTTGCCGGAGTCGTCATTGTGGTGCTCGTGCCACGCCCAGGAGGGAACGACGAAGACGTCCTTTTCCTTCCAGTCGAATCGTTGCCCATTGATGACAGAGTGGCCGCGACCCTTGGCAACCGTGTAGACCACGTTGCCGGTGTGACGGTGAGCCTTTGTGCCCTGCCCTGCCTGGAGCAGCTGCATGTGCGCTCCCATGGTGGGCATGACCGAACCGCCCGTGATGGGGTTGACGTACTCCATGATGACCCCGTCGTACGGGGTGCCGTCCGAAACCTTTGCGAGGTTCAGCAAGGACTCGTAGGTCTTTTCCCAGGGGAAGGCCAGCAGCGGGGAGTATTTCTTGTTCCAGTCGTAGCCGACGGGCTTAAGGGTGCCTGCCCCGTGCCGGAGCAGGGTGGTGTTCAAGACCTTGCCCGGTACTTGGTGGATCTCGGGGTGCACCGCGTAGAAGTTCGCGTCCAGTGCATTGATCAGGGGAATGTCCAGCCCGTCCTGCCAGATGACCGGGGTCGTTTCGGACTCATTGCCGTGTTCGTGCCAGGTTCCGCGGGGGGTGATGGCAAAGTCACGCGGACCGACCTTGAGCCGGTCTCCCTCGACGATGGTCCAGGCTCCTTCTCCTTCGAGTACAAAGCGCAGGGCCGAAGCGGCGTGGCGGTGGGCGGACATGGACTCGCCAGGGTTCATGATCTGAAGGCCCGTGTAGAGCAGTCCCACGGCAGCGCTGACGTCGCGGCGACCCGGGTTGGCCAGGTAGACAACCCGTCGTCCCGCGTCATCGCCGGTGACCAAGTCGGCCGCCTGAACGAGCTTAGGCCTCAGGGCCTCATAGGACCAGTGCACCGGCACGGACGTAGGCTGCGGGTACCACGGTTCGATCTTGTTGGCCACGGTCCACAGTGCGCCAGCTTCCATCTCGGCAAGCTCAGCGTAATACTCACGCAGTTCGTCTGTGTCCTTGACCCGGGCACGCCCGATCTGATCATCGCTGAGAGTCATGACTCCTCCTTCGTAGATACAACAGCAAGTGGCTGCCGCGATTCTTGATTGTTGGTCTTTGCGTTATCCCCTCCGGGTCCAGCGACGGCGGGAAGGTTGGTTGCGGTCAAAGTCACCGGCTGGAGGGCTCGGTTATTGACCCGCAAGTCGAAAATGTCGAACCGGTTGTAGTGACCGACGATGTCGTGCATCTGCTTGGGCTGGACACACTTGGAGAGATCGATCTCGGCATAAACAATGCCTTCTTCGTCGACCAGGGGCTCGGTAAGCAGTCGACCATCCGGTCCGAAAATCCCGGAGAATGCACTGTTCCGGCGAGATAGCATGGCCCGCGCAGCAGGGTCTTCTCCGGCTACGGCCTCGATGATTTCCTCGGATACGGTTGAACACGAGACGATGCTGAAGACCTTGCCCTCGAATGAATGGGCCGCGGCGCGGGTTTTGATGGCTTCAACCATGTCGTAGTCGGCCGGGGCCGTCGGCAACGCAATGTAATTGGCCACGTGAACCAACTCGCCCTGAGCCAACAGCGTGAACCGGGCCAAGGTGTTGGTATTTTCTCCGCATGCGAGGACCCCCAGAGGGCCGACCTTCGTATCGTAGACTTTCAACGAACTACCGTCCCCTGGAGCCCACGTCAATTTCTCTGCCCACGTGGGAACCAGTTTGCGGTGGACGCCGATCAGGGCCCCGCTATCGTCAATAACAAGGACACTGTTGTACAGCGGTCCGATTCCCCGGGATCCCCGTTCGTTGACGCCGATGACAACATGTACGCCAAACTCGCGGGCAGCACTGCAGAGAGCCTCAACGTGGGGGCCTGGCACCTCCACCGAGGCGCTGTGAAGACGTTCGAACCATTCGCTGCCTTGAACCGGGGTCATCGTCCAGTTCCAGTAGGGATAACCCGGCAGAAATACTTCGGGGAACGCCACCAGAGAAGCCCCGTTCGCTGCAGCTTCAGCCATCAAATCGCGCACCTTCGCGACAGTTGCATCAGGATCCAGATATACGGGCGCAGCCTGCACGGCCGCAGCAACAAACTTCGGATACTTCTTGATACCAACCGTCTCGGGCATCTTCCACGCCATTAACGTTCACCTGTTCCAGCGGTGCGGGACCGCTTGTCCGCAAAGGGGATACTCAAACCTCGTTTGATCACCCATCGTTTGTTCCTCATACTTTATGTTTGATCAAATCCTATGTCAAGGACTAAATGTGAGGCCCGACACTCCATTGCTTCATGATGAGTTGCTGGGCGGGACGCGCGGAGTCAGGCGCGGTCGTCTGAATCGGGCACCCTGAAGGGCGGAAGCTGCGTCTGTGATCCCATGATTCAAGATTGGTTTGATTTTTGATCAAAGTGTTAAAAATAGGTTGTAGTTATATACTGATTCCCTGAACCGCCGAGCTTAGGAGAAGTCATGTCGGTGCTCCATCTTCAAGCGACCCCCAGGGTCACTACCACCGACCAGGCGTACAACGCGATACTCACAGCCATTTTGGATGGGTCCATTCCAGCTGGTGCCGCTTTGCCGCTTCAGGAGCTGGCGAAGTCCTTGGGCATGAGCATGATGCCGGTGCGTGAGGCCATCCGTCAGCTGGAGGCCACGGGAATTATTGAAATGGTCCGTCACAAGGGTGCCCGTGTCCGCCCGGTGTCTGATGCTGATCTGGAAGATACCTACACGGCGAGAATCGAGTTGGAGGGAGTCCTTGTTGATCTCGCAGCCCGCCGTTTTGATGCCGCGGACGCCGTCAAAGCCCGGGCGTTCCTGGACGAGCAGCAGGTCGCGATCGCTAACGGCGACGCAGTAGCTGCCCGGATGGCGCACCAAAACTTCCATTTTTCGATCTATGAGTCAGCTGGTTCCGAATGGTTGTGCAGGTCTGTTTGGCCCACGTGGCACAACAGCGAGCGGTACCGCTCTCTGGGAATGAGCGACCCCAAAACTGTCTCGTCCCGGCGGGCCGAACACGAGGCGATTCTGCAGGCGTGTATTGACCATGATCCGGTACGAAGCCGGGCCGCACTGCGGGAGCATCTGATGACAACCGTCAAGCAGCTCAACCCGGCAGTGGCCGAACGGTTGGCCGGCCTTGGGCAGGGGACTCCTTAGGACTTACCCGCCCGAAGAATTCTGCGCAGGCTGGCCTGAGGGAGAGCCCTGCAAACTCAGTTGCACGGAGCAGTAGAGCAGGTATGAGAGGGCGGTCCTGCGCCTTGTGCAGGACTGGACACCAGCACTGAAGCAACGCGGCCGGCGTGGCTGATGCCGGCCAGGGAACCCTAGCGTTCGTAGACGATCCTGCCTCCAACCACAGTGAAGTCGCACCGCAGGTCCCCGTATCCATCTGCTGTGGTGGGATCACCGCTGAGGACGGCGAGATCAGCCAACTTACCGGGAAGGATTGAGCCCAGCGGTTGCTCCATGAATTGCGTGACAGTGTTTCCGTAGGTGTTAGCGCGCAAAGCTTCATGGCGGGAGCGTGGCCAGGGCACGGCAACCCCGGAACGATCGCGTCGTGTGGCCATCCACTCCATGTGGGTGAATGGGCTGAAGGGAACCAGCGAGTGTTCGAATTGGTCTGGCGATAGTCTTCCTGTGCCGGCTCCGGGAGCAACGGATACGGAGAGGCCGTACCCGTGATCAACTTCCTGCGACAGAGGAGTGGCTCTTGGAAGGAGCCTGTAATCCTCGACGACCGTGGTCACCCCGAGGTCCGTGAATCTTTGGATGACCTCCCCTGACGGGGGGCTCAGGAGGACGGCTGCCCATCTCAGAGCCATCAGGGGAGTCTGGCGGTTGGTCTGTTCGTAGATGTTGGCGATCAGATGCGCACCAGTGTCCCCCGCGGCATGGCTCTGGAACTGGAATCCGGCGCCCGCTGCCACCACACACATCTTCAGGAGCTCATCAATTCCGCCGGGCGGCAGGAGTATCTCGGACTTCGAGGCAGCATTTTGCTCAATCTGAAAATGGTCTTCCAGCCCTGGGTCTTCTCCGCCGCCGCCAAGAGAGAATTTGAACCCGTCGAATCGGAGGAACGAGTTCCCGCTGTGGGCATTCAGCGCATCCGTGCTGGCTCGCAGGCCTTCCCAGTCGTAGACCTGCTGGAGAAGATGGCTGCGAACAGTCAACCCTTGATGTTCGAGCAGATCCAGATAGATACCGATGTCATCGATGGACAGTCCTGAATCCGTTACTGCGGTAATTCCATAAGAGTTGAATACTGCCATTTGCCTGCTCAACGCGTCTTGAGGGCTTTTTGGAACCGGCAAGAAAGGGGCAACAAGTTCCCGTGCTCGGCCGAGCAGGACGCCGGTGGGGTCACCGTTGGCGTCCCGCTCAATGGTGCCCCCTTCCGGGTTTGGGGTGTTCCGGTCGATGCCTGCAGCCTCCAGGGCCCGGGAGTTAACGACCGCTGCAT
Organism: Paenarthrobacter sp. NPDC058040; assembly: GCF_042885775.1. Lineage (NCBI taxonomy): Bacteria > Bacillati > Actinomycetota > Actinomycetes > Micrococcales > Micrococcaceae > Paenarthrobacter > Paenarthrobacter sp. NPDC058040. Next base: position 8,042 of record NZ_JBHVRN010000028.1, on the reverse strand, counting down.
GTATCCCCCGGGGCATGAAAAGTGGATGGTTGGGGGTCGCCGGATCCAGTTCCCTGCGGGTGGGCAAGCGCTTCTCGGCCAGCAGCGCTTCATGCCAGAGGCTGCGGGACTCAATCCACTGTCCTGGGGGAGTGCAGGCTGCACGGGCGCCCACCAACGACCCTAGTTGCTGGAAATTCTTGGCCTGTATCAAAGAGACATGGTCGATCTCTTTCGCTGCCGTCATCTGGCGTCGGTGGGTGCTGTTTAGTCCGGGTATCAGGGTTCGCCCACCCAAATCGATGACCCGCGTTTCGGGACCCCGCAGGCGCATCAGCTCGATGGAAGAACCGACGGCGGCAATGCGGTCTCCGCTGACTGCGACACCTTCCGCTCCGGCCGCTTCCGGCTCGACCGTCAGCACGGATCCATTGACAAAGATCAAATCCGGATGTTGCTGGATGCTGCTTCGCTTGACCTTGTAGTTCTGAAGGGTTTTCAACCGGCGGGCCAGAACCTCTTCCCGGCTGCCGGGAGAATGACTATCGGCACTGCGGAACGCTTCACGCATGCGCACCCCTTCCTTGTATGAAAAGCCCAAGTTGGGCTATGTCTCTTCCGCTACCAGCGGTACTCGACAGGCGACCAGGGGAGCTTCACTCGTGGCCAGAGTCTCGAAGGGCTGGATTCCTCAGGCGTCGCGGTTCGCAGCGCTTGGCCCGCATGCGGGCAGAACTCTTCCCAAGTCCGCTTATCCAGGCACCATCCTACCAGTAATTATATTTGATCAAAAAGTACGATCTGCAATTTTGATGAAGTTAGGGAGTGCGTGATCCCAAGCAAAAAGCCGTTGCCGCGCCCCGGGAAGGGCACGGCAACGGCCTTTGATACGTCGTCACTCATCAATGCTGAGTGTGCTTAGTCGTTGGATGCGTTTTCGTAGAGATCCCAGTGCTCGACAATCTTTCCGTTCTCGACACGCCAGATGTCGAAAACGCTCTGGGGCTCGGGACCGAAGCCGCTGTAGATGCCCTGGGTGAAGACGAAGGACTCGTCGCCAAAGGCGCGGACGTGCTGGTACCCGAAGTTCTCCGGCAAGGTGTTCATGAATTCACGAAGACCGTCGATGCTGGGCGTATCACCGGGCAGCGCGTGGTCCTTGTAGGTGTCCGCGAAAAAGCGGTCCACTGCGGACGCATCTACGTCAATGAACAAGGCTTTCACTGCATCGCTGACGAAGCCTGGCACGTCGGCAATGGCGGTCGTTTCTTGTGTCATTCTTGATTTCTCCTGTTTGTGGATGGGTTTGGACGGAGGCATGGGTCCGTCGTGCGACGTTCCGCTCGACGAAGGATCCAGCTCAGCCGAATTGGGGAACCGTGGGAACACTCGCCTCTGCCTTGGGCCGAAGCTTGAGGTAAACAAGCCCCAAGGCCACGAGTGCACCTGCCCCCAGGACTATGGTGAGAATGGCGATGCCGGTGAATCCCACACTTTCGAGAAGCCATCCACCCAGAATGGGACCGATGGCCATGCTGCTGATCAGGGCGCCGCTGGCGGCTGCCGACAGGCGGCCAGTGACGTCGATTTGGGCAGCGACCGCAGGCCCAATGGCCATTCCCAGCATGGACAGCATGGCTGCGATATTCACTGCGATCACGACTCCGGACGGCAATTCGAGCAAAAGGGCCGCCACCGTGGATCCGGCCAGAAGGGCCGTGACCACAACGAGGTTAAGGGCCAGGCGTCGTGGCCAGCGGGCCATCACCATGGCGATAACGCCGCTGACCGCCGCTGCGAGGTAAACGATGGTGAAGATGATCGATATGGCATCGAAGTCAAAACCAGCCCTGACAAGCAGGCGATCAGCAAAGGCGTAGTAAACCATGACAAAGAGGTTTGTGAGGAAGATACCGATCAGCAGAAGCGCACCCGAGCGCTTGACCGAGGTGGACCTGCTTTCTTGCAACTCATCGGTGGAGACGACTTCGGTAACGACCTTCTTTGGCAGGACAAGCAGCGAGACAAGGATTACCGGGATAACCGCCAAGGGCGTAATGAACAGTCCGCCAAGACCAAACGCCTCCACAGCTGCGTAAAGGGGTGGTGGGACCGCTGCCGAGACCACATTCGAAAGAACCATTCCGGCGCCGAAGACCAAGACGGGGTGCTTTTCCAAGGCTCCGGCAGCATTTGCTACGGCGAAGAGCGCACCATTGCCCAAACCGGCGATAGCCATGCCGATGAAAACTGATTCATTGCCGCCAATGAACAAGGCAATCACGAAGCCCAGGGCCTGCAGGATGGTGGCGATGTACGCCAAGGTCCGTGGGGTCATCCTGCTGATGAGGAACGTTGCTCCGATGGCTGCCACGGCCATTGTTCCGAGATAGGTTGAGTTCACCGCTCCTGCGTGAGAAGGACTCAGCCCACCTACGTCGATGAGGATTCCTGTGTAGAGGGGGAGCAGGTTGGGGATGAAGAACAGCAGGGTGAAGATGAAGCTGTAGGCAATGACAGGGATCAGAGCCTGGCGCAAAGCCGGAGAAGCTTCGCGGTCGATTCGAGATGCGGACATAACGTTCCTTTCTGGAACAGATGTCTAGGAGATTCGATTCGGCCAGCAGTGTCGGAGGTAAAGGTACCTGCAACTTTGCTGACTGGTTAGGCAGGATATCGTCGGTGATATCTGCTACTGCTGTGGAGTGTGGACTCCACAGTTACATCGTGGAAGTGAGGCCACCATCCACGACCAAAGTTGCCCCGCTGATGTAGGTGTTTCGTTCTGAGAGAAGGAACGCGATGGGCTCTGCTACTTCGGAGGGTTCGGCAGTACGCGCAATCGGCAGACGGCCGTTGTTTACGAAATCGGTTTTGAACTCTTCCGTGTCAGCTTCGTTCACTCCGTCTTCGAGATTGGACATGCGGGTCCGCACGAAACCAGGTGCCACCACGTTTAGGAGGACATTTCTGGGTGCGAGCTCCTGGGCGAGGGTGCGGCTGGCGGCATCGAGAGCGCCCTTGGCAGCGTTGTAGGCGAGGAACGATGGCATTGCTGCAGTCGCTCCCGTGGAGCTCACATTTACGATCCGGCCGCCGCCGTTATCTGCCATCCGATTCCCTGCGGAAATGGAGAGGAAGATGGCTCCCTCGACGAAGATCGCCATGTGCCTCTGAAGCGCCTCGGGCGTGATGGTGGACATCGTTGTTGGTGCTGCAGCGCCGGCAATGTTGGCGAACGCCGTGATTTTTCCGTGTTTGTCCTCAATCCGGTCGAGCAGAGCGTCAATCTCCGCCGTCCGGGTGACGTCGAATTCGTAGAAGGTGACGCCCTCAATCGCACCGGGTTCGCGGTCGAGGCCAACGACTTCATAGCCATCGGCCAGCATTCGCCGTGCTGTTGCGGCGCCAATTCCGTTGGCGGCTCCTGTAATGACTGCGACTTGTTTCATACTGTTTCCTTAACTGCTGGCACGATGGATGCCTCGATGAGCCGGTGCGCTGCTTCATACCCGGTTTCCAGCGCTCCTTCAACCCACGAGAACCAGCGAAGGGCGAGGTCGGCGCCCGCGAAGTAGAGTCTTCCTTCATCTGAGCTGGGGGAAGTGTTGAGCCCGGTGAGTTGTCCCGGGCGCGGGGAAATCCAGGTTCCTTGGGAATAGTCGTCCGTGTTCCAGTCGTAGCCGTCCACCGCCAGAACCCGTGCGCCCGGCAAGTAATCCTCAACCGCCCTTTGCACGTCATCGAGGTCAAGGGGGGAGAATCCTTCTGCAGGATGGGCGAACCCAACCAGCAGGCTGTTCCCGTCGATTTTGGCAGCAGTCGCCAAGTAGGTCACTCCGCTGTTCAGTCCCCATCCAACCGCTTGGATGTTTTCCTGAACACCTTCAACGAGTGCGAAGAACTTGTATCCGTGACCAGCGTGCCCTTCGCCGAAGAGCGCCTGCTTGCCGCTGTTCAGCGGAGGGTCGAACGACACATCAGAAAGAGTGTTCACGGGCAGGGCGACGACAGCCCGCTTGGATCGCAGCTGGTCACCATCAATGGTGGTCACCGTCACACCTTCAGGGTCCTGACTGATTCCGAGCACCGGCGTGGAAAGGCGAACTTCGCCCTTGAAGTCGGAGGCAATGGCATCGATCAGGCTCGCAGTACCGCTTTCAATGATGAGCGCGGGCGCCAGGGCGAGGGGGCTGCCACCGAGTGCCGTTACCGAGTGAAGGTGGTAGAGGATTGAGTTGTCGGTGTTATCGGTTCCCGAGTACAGCGAGGCCCATGATTCCAAAAGGTCGTGCGTGACGGGTCCAACGCCGAGACTCTTGATGAAGTCCGAAACGGACACGTCAAGGTCGCTGATTTCCTGAAGGAAGTGAGGGGTTTCGAGTTGTACTCGCGCTGCTTCAGCGCGAAGCCTGGCGAGGGCCTCCTCAGCACTGACTGCTTCTTCCCACGGCAGTGGAAGTCCGGTGCTCTCAAAGCGTTTGCCGTTCAAGTACCAGATGTAGCGCTGCGGTTCGGGCGGATAAACCATGTCCAGGCCATATCGTGCTGTTTCCCGGACCAAGTGGGTCTGTGCATGGTCGAAGTAGGTGCCCCCGAGCTCGATTTGCGTGTCAGTATCAGCGAATGAGCGGCACGCCGTACGTCCTCCCAAGCGATCCCGAGCCTCAAGCAGAAGGACTTCAAGACCGGCCTCGGACAGCTCCCTGGCCGCCATGACGCCGGCAAAGCCTCCACCGACTACTATCGCGTCCCATGTAGGCATATTCGTGGTCCTTTCAGGTGGCCGGCCAAGAAGTGGACCAGACCGTTTTGATCCCAGCTGCAGCCGCGGCCTCTTCGCCTGGCTTGTGTGGGGGTGATGTATGAGCGGCAGCAGCATCGCTTTCAGGTCTGCTGTAGAAGCCCTGAGGGAGCTCGCTCTCCGATTCGATAGTGATGGAGCTCACCGAGCTCATCCTTTGCAACAAGTGTAGAGCCAAACCTGCGCTTGTCAAAGGAAAATCTCATGAATTTTTTGAAATGCGCAGGATTTGGCCGACTCTTATACGAATCCGACAAGATCGCTTGGCGCCTGACATACGGTGGTGGCCGCAGAAAAGCTCAAGCTTTGGCCGTCTGTGGGCGGAAAAAGCGCCAGCGGCGCCCTCCTTGGAGGGCATGCCTCGTGGGTAGATGCTCTCAGGTGGCTGGGCTCTCAGGTGGCTGGCCAGCTCATTGCGGCCACGCGACGGCGTCTGTGTGCGCCGGGAAAACAAATGAGCGCGGTGGGCGGGTGATACTTCACAGCGTTCCCAGGAACCCGGAGCGCCCCGTCATGGAGTGAGTGACTAATCCTCGACTGGGGCAGGTGTCCGGAGCAACCGCCAGTGAAGTTTGTGAACATCGATTTCCAGCATCACTTTTACGGATTGAACGCCGGGAAGTTCCCGCACGGAGTGCGTGAGTTTGAGAAGCTCTGCCTCATCTTCTGTATAGACCTGGATGCACAGGTCGAATTCGCCAAGCATTGTTGATAGGTAGACGACTTCGTCGCGTTCATTCAAGGCGGCCACGACTTCGGCATGCTTGCTCGGCTCGACGTTGGCCAGCAGCAATGCCGGCTTGATCTGGCCGAAGCCGGCCGGATTGGCGAACGCCATGATTCGCACCCCGGCTTCTTGCAGCTTCCGGAGCCTCAGTCGGACGGTAGCCTCGGGTATGCCAAGGTTTTTGGCTATTTCCCGCACGGGGCGGCGGCCGTCCTCCTGCAGTTCCTGGACGATTTGCACGTCGACCGTATCAAATCTCGCGGCAGAACCGTTGGCGATGGCCTTGACCTTCCTCGCGTTCAATACGGCGCGGGAGACGCCGTTCTTCGGGGAAGATTATCATGCTGCGAGCACTGGCTTCACGCCCTAAATCGACCACCGGTAGCCAAGCCCGGCTGCCGGCACCCATCTTGGGCAGCCCGGGCCTGGCATCCCACGGGAGTACTCTCGGACACCGAGACAGTCCCTACGGTCAGGGATGTGTGGGCTCGTGGCCGACGGGGTTGTCCGAAACGAAAGGCGATATACGAGCAGGTAAGCGGCCCTCTATATTTTGGCGTGCGGAGCGTAGGCGATGGCATCCACTTCAAGGAACCAATCAGGGTCCATGAGTCCAACGACTTGGATGCCCGTGCTGGCCGGATGCTTGTCGCCAAAGAACTCCTGCTTCACTTCCCAGTAGTCCTTGGTGGTTTGCGGGTCACGCATTGAAGGCACAATGTAGTTTGTTAGGCGTACGACGGATGTCAGATCCACGCCGACCAAGCCAAGAACGTGTTGCATGTTCTTGAATACCTGCCGTGCCTGGGCCTTGAGATCGCCGACGCCGATCGTTTCGCCTTTTTCGTTGTAGGGAATCTGTCCCGAGAGCAGCAGGAAGTCCCCTGCCTTGACCAGTTGAGTCAAGGGGGCATCCTGGTCCCATTCCCAATTGGCGCGAACATGAGTGATTTCTGGCATAACCGTTTCCTTTCCACCGGGAGTTCCGGTGTTTCCTGTTCGATTTCCGCACCTGATGGCTGAGATCAAGACTTTTGGGCGGGGCCTGCGAGGACCCCGGGATCGTGTACAAATCGGTTGATGACTGGAATGCTTCGGGAGTATCTTTGCCAGCCTGCACCAGGCTCGCCATTTTTGGCGAAGGCACCCCAAATGCTTCGCATCCATACCCCGCGGCGTTCTAAAAGATCCCAGTCAGCACCTTTGAGCATGGGCGCGGACTGCCACGTCTCCCGACCGCCGAACAGGAAGGGTAGTTCAATGCAGTGCGGAGATCCCCAACCCGAGGCTGGTACTTCCCAATCGAACTCATACAACCATGTGTCCGCACCGGCGTCAGACGCTTGGTCAGCGACTGACTGCGTACCTTGGATCATCTCGGTGGCGTTGCGTGTACGCATGGCATCACCGAAGTCTTCGAATAGACCCGGGTAGGGTTCGAAGATCCCTTTCTCAATCATGATGAACGGCAGGGTGTCGTCGCGGGTCCACCCACCGAGAACACGGGTGAGGATTGGTTGTTCTGTCTTGGGCCGAACGGGCGCCCAGATCTCTATGGTTCCCGCCTCGTCTGCGTACAGCTTTTGGGCCTTGAGAATTTCCGCAGTCGTGAGGGATCGCGGATCGCATCCAATGAACTCGGTAAAGCTCTTTGCTTGGCGAATAACGTCTTCGCGCTGGTAGGAGAGCCTGCCGAGGTTGATGTCGCTGCTTTGATATATGACGCCCTTGACATGGGGGCCGAGTCCCCAGCGTTGCAGGACTTCGATGGCAAACCCGCCGGCGGATTGCCCGAAGAGAGTGATGTTTTCCGGATCACCCCCGAACTGAGCGATGTTTCGATGAACCCATTCCACTGCGGTCAGCTGGTCTGTGGTTGCAGGGCTTGGTTCCTCACTTTCGCCCAGGCAGAGGTAGCCCAGGGCGCCAAGCCGTGCGGTAACGGAGACGACGACGACGTCCTGCTCCTCTGCGAGCCTGGAACCGTCGTACCACGGAAGCTCACCGCCGCCCGTGATGAAAGCACCGCCATGGAACCACATCATGACTGGACGTTTGCCGCTTGTGCGGGGGGTGAAGACGGACAGGACCTGGCAGTCTTCTGATTGCTCCAGCGGTTCCGGTGGCCCTAACAGCACATCAAACCGCGATGGATTCTGAGGGGGCGTGGGGCCCGGACCCCGATCTGGCTCCACATTCTCGAAGGGAATCAATTGAGCAGGAGAAAAGCGGTCAGCGCTGGCGTACCTGATATTCCGGTAGGCAAGGCAAGTGCTCATGTATTCGTGACTCTCGTGTTTCTGACGTGGCGACTGCACTGGACTTCTGGGCAGCCGGAGATCATCCTGACCTCTTTGCCTCAGCTTGCCAAGGCTTGGACAGAGTGTCGCGCCGGCGCATTTGCCGGTGCGACACTCTCTGGTAAACGTCGATGGACGTTAGTCGGTGGTGGGGAGGAGGTGGCGGTATTGGCCTTTGAAGTAGAGCAGGGGGTGGCCGGTGTGCCATTCCGGGGTGCTCATTTCGTTGACG
>NZ_JBHVRN010000027.1:0-22567 GCF_042885775.1 Paenarthrobacter sp. NPDC058040 | reverse complement strand
CGGATACCCAGTTGGGAACCCCAGCGCGAAGCGCTCCTCTTCGCCGAACGCTTCGTTGAGTTCGCTCGTTCACACGACGCCGATGCGGCCTCCACCGCCATGAAGCAGCTCCTCGAACACACCCAACGCGCCGTCCATGACTACCTCGCTGTAACCATCGGGAAGGCAGAGAGCTTTTCGGCCCCGCCGCCGCCGGCTCGTGCATCCGCTTAAGAGGATCACCGACGTTACTCAAGGGGAGCACGGTATCGCAGACGTTTGCGTCCATGTTCAATCCCGCCGGGACGCCCACGCAGTCCATCAATCTGCGGACGCTAAGCCCATGCTCCCTCCGAACCTGGTTTGAGGAGGACGCCGGCCCCGGGAGACAACGCATCCGCGTGCCTCCCGAGGCAGCATCAAGTCCCGGAGGATCCGGGCAAGCGGCGGTTAGTTGACGATTATTGGCTCGCGGGGCACTGTCGTAATGCGCTCAGGCTTCCCGTCGGTAATGATGACCTGCTCTCCCAGAGACATGGTCAGCCCTGCCTGTTGGTCGACCAGCATCATGTGCGTAAAGAAGGTCATGTTTGGTTCAATCACCACCGGGTTGTGGGCATAGATCATCGGCTGCTCCATCCAGGTTGGTGGCCAGACGGCGCCCATGGTGTAACCACACGCGGCCAAGGCGCTGTCTTCAAATCCGTGCTTGGCGAAGACGGCGCGGTGTACTTCGTAGACCTCTCCCAAAGTGTTTCCAGGGCGAAGCTTCTCCTGCACGGCTTCCAGGGCATCCCGGCACGCCTCATGCATGCGCACGTGGCGTGGATCAACGTCGGGTCCTGTCAGCACCACGAACATATCGACGGCGTGATAGTGACGGTACCCGGCGCCGAGCTCGAACGTCACCTGGTCGTTGGGAACGATCTTCTTCCGGCCGGTCGTATACCGTCCGTTGAGCGCGGATGCTCCGGCCCCGATGGGGCTTCTGTGGGCAGGCGGGTCGCCGTCTTCGGAGAAGACGTTGGCCCACAGTCTGCCCATGAGGTCGCCTTCGAAAACTCCGGGACGCACGCCCTCGATCGCGAGGTCCCTGCAGGAGTCCACGATTTCTCCCGCCCGACGGATGTACACAAGCTCCGTGGGGCTTTTCACCAGACGAAGCCGCTGCACCAGGCCTGAGGCATTCACCAACTGACACCAGCCACCCAGTGCAGCTTCTACTTCCTGGTGCAGCTTCGGCGTTAGACCCATGGTGTCCAGTTGTATGCCGACACGTTTCCCGGCCATGCCGTGGCTTGCCAGGGTGTCTTTGATTACCTGGCTGACGGGATTGTCCTCACCGTCCCGCCAGACCCGGATGTCCTCGCAAATGGAGGAGTAGCGCACGTTTGCCAGATCGACTACCCGGCTGATGTGCGTCAGCCGTCCGTCCCGGTTCAGGAACATGGCGTGAAAAATGCAAAAGCCGTCCGTGTCGAGGCCGCAAAGCCAGTACATGTCTTCGATCTTGAACAGCAGGATGCCGTCAAGATCTGATTCTTCCAATGCCGCCGTCGCGGCGGACTGGCGACGTTGGAACTCTTCAGTGGTGAAGTGCTGGTTATGAGGTGCCATCAAATCTTCCTCTAAGGAACTGGTCGTTGGGCTATCACTCTTGGAGGGCAGGGCACTCAAAGAGGACTTTCAAAGGCGAACGCCAGGCACGAGATCAGGCCCGGCGCCCAGCTGATGGAAGCACGAACGTGTCCCGCACGAAACTATGCACTGGCTGTTTCGGGACGTTCGGCTTGGCCGTACGATTCTTGCGTGAAAAAGTCGAGCGAGCGGCTGCCGATTCCTACGGCGGCGGCTATGCCGCCGAGACAGATGACGGCGAAGTAGATGCCCGTGACGAGCAGATTTCCGCCCGATGTCGAGCTGATCCAGGTGGCGATGAAGGGTGCGGTGCCGCCGAAGATGCCGTAGGCGATGTTGTAGGACAGAGCGCCGGCGGTGCCGCGGACCCGTGCCGGGAACAGTTGGACGCAGGCCAAGCCGGTCATGACGGCGTTGGCGCCCAGGCACACGGCGAAGACCGCCGCGATCAGGCAGGCGGCGACAAAGTCGACATTCTGGAACAGCAGGAAGGCGGGGATAGCCCAAAGGAACATGATGGTCATGGACGTGACGCCAACACGCCTCATTCCGACACGGTCAATGAGCGGTCCGGCGAGCAGGTTCACGACCAAGGCCACCACGGAGGTGACCACGCCGGTCAGCAGTGACTGGGTGGGGGTGAAGTGCCGGGTGCTGGTCAGGTAGGAGATCAGGAAGGTGACACTCAGGAAGTATCCGATGGAGCAGGCGGTGGCCCAGCCGATCATGATCAGCATGTTCTTCTTGGCGATCTTGAACGTCTGCCGCAGCGGTGCCGATTCGACTTCGCCAGCCTCGAGCATGGCGGCGAAAACGGGTGAATCTTCGACCCGAAGACGCAGGTACAGGCCGATGATGGCCAGCGGTGCGGCCGCGAGGAACGGGATCCGCCAGCCCCAAGAAAGCAACTGCTCGGATGTCGTGAGCGAGGTCATCAGGATGCACACCAGGGACCCGAGGACGAACCCGCCATAAGACCCCGCTACGGCAACACCGGCGAAGCTTGCGCGTTTGTTCGCCGGGGCGTGCTCGACGACGTAGGTCAAGGCGGAGGTGTACTCACCACCGGCAGCAATGCCCTGCACGAGCCGGCACAACAGCAGCAGCGCCGGGGCGACGATACCCACGGCACCGTATCCGGGCAGCACACCCATGGCGATGGTCGCTGCGCTGATCAAACCGACCGAAGCGATCAGGGACTGTCGCCGGCCGATCCTGTCGGTCAGGCGACCGAAGATGATGGCACCTACCGGCCGGGACAGGAAGCCCACAGCGAAAACGGCGAACGTCGAAAGCAACGCGGCGGTGGGGTCGGTCTTGGGGAAAAACAACGCGGCAATCGTGGTTGCGAAGTAGCCGTACAACACAAAGTCGTACCACTCCACTACGTTGCCGATGGTACCGGCGAACAAAGCCTGCCGTCGTGTGCGGGCATCCATTAGGGCCTCCTGGAAAGCATAAATTTCAACATCAGCCGGGTATCGTCGCCCTGCACCAGCCGCGCAGCGCCAAATTCAAGGGTCCGTTGGCGCAGACACTGAATTGATCGGCCCCTGCTCCTATTGTCGGACTTCGCGCTGGATCGATCGAGTCCCCACCGAACGGACATCTTGTCCTGTGGGCATGGCAAAACAGCGCGGCGTAAAGTACAACACAAGCTAGAATACTAGGTGGCACATGTCAAGAATGTGTGTCATTCTGTCCACAGCGAATCGTGCTGTGCTGCTCCAGTGCCCGTCCAGTAGGGGCCCGGGACCGTGCCATACGGTGGGGGCCGACCAGTCCCGGCTCCGGCTATCCGTGATGGAGGGATCATTGCCGGCGGCCGCCCGATGAGATGACGATGATCGTCCCAGGCGGGCCATGGTTAGGTGCTTCGTCGCCGCAGGGACGAATATTTGAAATGGTGCAGCGCCAAAGGCGGTGCAGGATGGGAAAGGATCCTGATGTCCCATACATCAACAGGCGACTCCGTTGGAGTCCCGACGGTCAATGAGCCGGCAACGTTGTCAGGTAGCCGCCGTCTGGAGCTTGAGCTGGCTGCTGTTCTGGGTGATGATGCGGTGACGACGCGGACCCTGGACCTGTATGCAGGCGCCCACGACGCCTCGCCATATTTGCTTATTCCCAGTATCGTTGCCTCGCCCGGTTCCGCTGAGGACATTGCCGCAATGCTGGGGGTGTGCGGGCGCCGCAACGCTCCCTTGACGTTCCGTTCCGGTGGGACGAGCTTGTCGGGCCAGGCTGTGACGGCCGGAGTCCTCGCTGACACGCGCCGGCATTTCGGTGCCATCGAGGTCTTGGATCACGGCAATTCGGTACGCGTGCAACCGGGGGCAACCGTGCGGGCAGTCAACCAGCGGCTCAGTCGCCATCGACGGGCGCTGGGCCCGGACCCGGCCAGTGAAATCGCATGCACGATCGGCGGGGTCATCGCCAACAACTCGTCAGGGATGCACTGCGGCACAGAGGCCAATACTTACCGGACGCTGCGGTCCACGCGGTTCGTGCTGCCTTCCGGGACGATCATCGACAGTTCGGCTCCTGGCGCCTCTGCTGAATTTGCCGAACGTGAACCGGCTCTTCACGAGGGCCTGCGACGCCTGCGACGCCGGATCCATGATTCGCCGGCGTCGGTGGAGCGGGTCCGTCAACAGTTCTCCATGAAGAACACCATGGGATACGGGCTGAATGCGTTCCTGGATTACGAGGATCCACTCGACATTTTTGTGCACCTGGTGATCGGCTCGGAAGGTACCCTGGCGTTTGTCGCCGAAGCCGTTTTTGACACGGTGGAAGTCAAACCACACATTTCCACAGGGCTTCTGATCTTTTCGGGTGTGCAGGCGGCGGCAACTGCGGTGCCGGAACTCGTGAAGGCAGGGGCGCTGACTGCCGAACTCATGGATGCCACCTCGCTGAGAGTGGCCTCCGGATTGCCTGGATGCCCCGAGCAAATCCGTACCTTGGATTTGTCCGACCCTGCGGCATTGCTCGTTGAGTTCGCCGCGACCCAGCCCGAGGAACTCGAGGGGACAGTGCGCGGCGCCGAGCGGCTGTTCGCAGAACTGGGCCTGGCCTTGCCTGTCACAATGACCCAGGATTCGCGGGAGCGGGCCGGTCTTTGGAAGGTCCGCAAGGGCCTGTATTCGGCGGTAGCGAGCGCCCGCCCCTCGGGGACAAGCCAGATGCTTGAGGATATTGCCGTGCCTGTTCCGGCGCTGGCGAGCACCTGCAAAGACTTGGGTTTGCTTCTCTCCCATCATGGATACCGCGACTCGGTCATCTTCGGCCACGCCAAAGACGGAAACCTGCACTTCATGCTCAACGAAGCATTCGGTGACGGACGGGACACCGGCCGCTGGGAAGACTTCACCGAAGACCTCGTTGACCTGGTCCTGGGAGCCGGAGGAACGCTCAAGGCCGAGCACGGAACCGGGCGCATCATGGCCCCCTTCGTCAGCCGGCAATACGGCGCTGAGCTGTACGGGGTCATGCGCGAGCTTAAGGACCTCGCCGATCCGCAGGGGATCCTGAACCCCGGAGCAGTTTTGTCCGATGACCCGCGGTCGTACCTGAAGGATCTCAAAGAGACCGCCACCGTCGAAGAAGAGGTTGACCGGTGCGTAGAGTGCGGCTACTGCGAACCAGTGTGCCCATCACGGAAACTCACGCTCACTCCACGGCAGCGAATCACGCTGCGCCGAGACGCAGAAGTCGCCAAATCCAGAGGCGACCACGAGCTGGCGCACCGGATACTGGAGGGCTACGACTATGACGGCGTGTCCACCTGCGCCGTTGATGGCATGTGCGCAACCGCGTGCCCCGTTTCCATTAACACCGGCGATCTGGTCCGACGGCTGCGGACGGACGCCGCCGGGAAAACCGAGTCCGCGGCCTGGTCGGGTGCATCCCATGCATGGGCTCCGGCCGCCCGCCTCGGGGGAGCTGCAATGACCGTCGCCAAGGCCCTGCCCGGTCCCTCTGAAGCAATCACCCACCTGGCACGAAAACTGATCGGCGATAGCTTTCCCGCCTACGATTCAGCCCTTCCGGCCGGCGGCTCGAAACGTCCCGTACGACGTGACTCTGACGCGGACGCTGTGCTCTTCGCGGCATGCATCGGAACTATGTTCGGTCCGGAAGCCGGCACGGGATCGGCCGGAATATCCCACGCCTTCGTCGAGATCTGCGACCGCGCTGGAATCCGCCTACGCACGCCGGACAAACTGGCGTCGATGTGTTGTGGGACGCCTTGGAAATCAAAGGGAATGACTGCTGGCTGGGAACACATGCGCAGTATCGTGGTACCTGCCTTGCTGGAGGCCACCGAAGGGGGTCGACTGCCTGTCATCGTGGATGCATCATCTTGCGCTGAGGGCTTGGAAGTCATGCTCCGATCGGTAGCTGAACAGGTGGATCTCCGGGTTGTCGATGCGATCGAGTTCGCCGTGGACCTTCTACCAAAGCTCCCCGTCCACCGACAGGTCCCCTCCGTTGCACTGCACCCCACCTGTTCCAGCACCATCGCTGGAACGGCCGGCCATCTGGTCAGGATCGCAGAACATCTCTCCGACGAAGTGTTTACCCCGGACGATGCCGGCTGCTGCGCTTTTGCCGGAGACCGCGGCCTGCTGCATCCGGAACTTACAGCATCGGCCACCGCCCCCGAGGCGGCTGGCATTGCCCAGGCAGAAGAGGCCCGTGGCGGCCAGTTCGCAGCCTATGCTTCTTCGAACCGCACCTGTGAAATAGGTCTGACCCGCGCAACCAGCCGGCCCTACCAGCACATTCTGGAACTGCTGGCGGCAGCTACTCGCACCTGACAGCCCGGTGCCGGAGAGCGGTCCGCCAGAGAACCGGCTACTTGGTTGGCTTGGGTTCAGGCTTTGGATGCGTCCGTTCCCATTCCGTACGGCGTTCGTGAACAAGCTTCAGGTTTTTCATTGTGCTCACCTCCCTGAGCTTGCTCAGCGACGGACTGGTTCCTGAGCGGCTGGGTGGAACAGGTTGGTGATCCTGTGTGTTTTTCCCTGCCGCTACTTAAACTCTAAACCTATGAGATCACATGTCAAGGTTTGTGCTATAAGATGGGAGAATACGGGGGATCATCGACGACCGGGAGGACGGCAATGAGTAGCTGGAGGGAGCAACTGGCATTCGGTCGGTTGGAAATCGCCGAGCGTGGAGAAGAAATCGGCGATCGGCTTCGCCATGCGATCGAACTGGGGTTGCTCGAAGACGGGGAACAACTGCCCAGTGAAAACGATCTGGCGGCCATGATGGGCGTTTCCACCCAGACGCTTCGCACGGCCTTGTCGGACCTTCGACATCAGGGATTCATCGAAACGCGCCGCGGTCGGGGCGGGGGGAGCTTCGTCAAGGCCAACGGCAGGAATCCGCAGAGGGCCCACCGTGAAAGACTCCACTCCTATTCCCTTGAGGATCTGCGGGATCTGCGTGAGTTCCGTGCTGCATTGGCCGGCGCCGCGGCCGCGGCGGCGGCTTCCAGGTCGCAGCAAATCCCGCTGGAGAGGTTGGTCGCGCTGGCAGGCATCGTCGGGGACCTGGACGAAACTGCTGACATCACCAGGGCCGACAGTCGATTCCACATCGAACTCGCGTCTGCCTCAAGCTCCGTACGACTGACCCGTCAGGAGGTCGCCCTCCAGGCAGAAGTCGGGGCCCTGCTGTGGTCACACTCGACCAGCGCCGGCCCTCTGGCCGCAACAGAGCATGTCGCCATTGCCGAAGCCATCCGCGTCGGCGATGCGAATGGAGCCCGAGTGTTGGCTGAAGACCACGTCCGCCATGACATGAATCGGCTCATCGATCAGCGCATGGCCCTTGACCTTACTGGTCCTGTTTCGGCCACGGAAACAGATCGGGCCATTAAAAGCATCGACTCCATGACCGAGAAGGTGACTGTCACGGCCAGTGGGGCTCTGGAGGTCGTTCAGGACACGGTTTTTGACCTACTGGACGACCCGGACGCCGGGGGTGATCCTCTTGGGACGCTGGATGCAGTACTGCGCCGGACCCTGGGCGAGGCCTCACATACCCTCAACGGGCTTGGCATCTTTCTGACCGATCCATCGTTTTTCGGAGAAACGGGCTTTGTTTGGTACTACAAGCCCCTCGGCTCGGAAACGCCACAGCGCGTCTACCAGGACCTGCAGTACTACGATTTCCGTGCGACCGCGTGGTGGCCCAAGGAAGACAACCCCGGCCTCCATACGAGCCATGCCTATGTCGATGCCAATGGTCACGCCTACATCATTGATTTCTCGAAACGAGTCACAACGCCCGACGGTCGACTCATCGGTGTAGCAGGTGCAGATGTCCTGGTAAGCCATCTGCAAACGATCTTTGCGCCGCTGTTGGCACCGCTGCCGCAAGGTTCCTCGATCATTGACCGCAATGGGGTCGTCATCGCCACGAACTCCGGTCGCATGGTCGGTGGGACTTATCCTCCCGCGGAGTCGGCCGAAGCCGAAGCCGGAAAAACTCCGGCCCCGTGGCGCCTGCATGTTGT
Source organism: Paenarthrobacter sp. NPDC058040 (assembly GCF_042885775.1). Classification (NCBI taxonomy): domain Bacteria; kingdom Bacillati; phylum Actinomycetota; class Actinomycetes; order Micrococcales; family Micrococcaceae; genus Paenarthrobacter; species Paenarthrobacter sp. NPDC058040. The sequence continues at coordinate 14,415 of NZ_JBHVRN010000027.1, read as the reverse complement.
CTAATGTGTGCCGGTGGCGTTCGAGCGCAACATAAGAGCGCCCGCTTGGAACTACACGCGTTCCTGCTCGGCCCACTCTTGCAGCATGCGGTCGAAATCGTCGAGGCCACCTGAAGTTCCCTCATCAAAGTACAGTCCTGCCCAAGCGCTGCAGCTCCAGGGTCCTTGGGCCAGGCCTCCTTCAGGGGGAAGTGGCCTCCGTCGCGGACGCGGCGAAGCCAATAGGGGATCCATGCGGTGACCGAAAACGCCGGCAAGAAGCAGGCTGTAGGCAGTGCTCATCAGATCCGTCCTTCGCAAAGCTAGGTGAACAAGGGCCTGGATCAGATGTTCAGGACCTGCTGCATTTTCACTATTCATTCTAAACATATGAAACCACATGTCAATGGTATTATGGAGACGGTGTCGGCTACCGTTTGGCACGGCCCGCAGAAGCACCCTCCACGTCTCCACGCTCCAAGTCCAGAACAGAGAAGAGAACGCTCGTGCGAATAGTCATTGCACCGGATTCGTTTAAGGGCACTGCCACGGCCCATGATGTTGCCTTGGCGATCCGTGAGGGCTGGTGTGAAGTCCGTCCGGAAGATTTCGTGGATTTGATCCCCTTCGCGGACGGAGGGGAAGGAACGCTGGCAGCGCTGGCGGGTGCCGAACCACGTGCAATCTTCCACGACGTCACGGTCCATGGGCCGGCAGACCAGGACGTCCACGCGTGCTGGGTCGAACTTCCCGGCAAGCGTGGGGTGGTGGAGCTCGCGAACACCAGTGGTATCGAGTTACTCAGTGATCTGCGGCCAGGGACGGCGCACACCTGGGGTTTCGGGCAAGCAATTGCGGACGCACTGGACCATGGAATGGAGTCACTCACCCTGGCAATTGGGAGCAGCTGTTCCACCGACGCCGGCACCGGGATGCTGCGGGCGCTGGGTGCTGACCTCTTTGACGCCTCCGGAGACCCATTGCCCCTCGGCGGCGCAGCACTGAGCGAACTGGCGTGCGTGCATTTCGATGGCCTTGCTCCGCTGCCGCCCGGAGGCGTGACGGTTTGTTGTGACGTCGATGCACCCTTGCTGGGCCCCCGCGGAGCGGCAGCAGTCTTCGGACCCCAGAAGGGAATCCAGACGGCCGAGGTGGAGAGGTACGAGTCCGCCCTGGCACACTTTGCGTCCTTCCTCCCATCCGTCGACGCTGAAGCGGCCGGTACCGGGGCGGCGGGAGGAACTGGCTACGGCCTGCTCGCGTGGGGTGCCGCACTCGTCCCCGGAGCGGTTGCCGTCGCTGAGGCTCTTAACGCCGATGAGCGCATTCGAGAAGCAGACCTGGTGATTACCGGCGAGGGCAGGTACGACGGACAGTCCGACATGGGCAAAGCCCCGGCGCTGGTGCGCGCCCTGGCGGACCGACATGGCAAATCCAGCGCCTTGATTGCCGGAACCATCGCATCCGAAACGGGTCGCTGGGAGCATGCTCTGTCGCTGGCCGAGCTGGCCGGTTCCGTCGATTCTGCTATGACGCATACGTCCCAATGGCTCCGCGAAGCGGGACGACAATTGGCTGTCTCCATCACGAGGTCACGAGTCTCTTCGGCTACGGCGCTGGAAGTTGACGGGACGCAGGGCTGAGCGCTATGCCGGGGCGGCGCCGTTGATGCAGCGGGCGACATCGCAGCCGGCTTGGTCCAGTCATCGGCTCATCGCCTTCTCTCCCGGATAGCTCCGTTGGGCCTTTATGGAGGCTGGCCCAGATCTCCTGGACATAGGGTTATCGTCTGGCTGGCGAAAGGGGGCTGGCTGCGTAGCAGCTGTGCCAGTCCGTGAATGCGCTTCACGGCGGGCCAGCCTTGGTTCCGGACTCAGTGAAGTCTGGCGCGTCACCGGGCAGCCGGAGCTACCCGGTGATGCGCCACTGTTTAGTAGGCCCTGCCGGTCCACACCTCAGGGTTTACCAGGTGTGCGGGCTTGAGTCCGCCCGCTATGGCCACAGCATTGAGAGCGCTGAGACGGGCCATTTCAGCGCGGACGGAGACGGTGGCGCTGCCGATGTGGGGCAGCAGGACGGTGTTGGGCAGGTCGGCCAGTCCAGCTGCCAGCTTCGGCTCATTTTCGTAAACGTCCAGACCGGCGGCGGCAAGCTTCCCGCTTCGCAGGGCATCGACGAGCGCTTTTTCGTCGACTATGGGTCCCCGGGCGGTGTTGATGAGGATCGCCCCCGGTTTCATGGTGGCCAGGACGTCTGCATCAATCAGATGGCGGGTGTCCTTTGTCAATGGCAGGTGCAAGGAGAGGTAGTCGCTGCTTCCGACCAGTTCAGGCCAGGGAACCTGGGCTACTTTGCCGGCGAATTCGCCGAGCTCTTCGACGCTGACTTCCCGGTCGCCCGGTGGGCGTGGGGAGAACTGCACGGTCATCCCGAAGCCGAGTGCCCGTTTGGCTGTGGCCCGCGCGATTCGTCCGAAACCTGCAAGCCCGAGTGTTTTGCCTGTAACGTCATGGCCGAGCAGAAGATCTGTCTCCCAGCCGTGAAAGCGGCCTTCCCGGACCATCTGGTCACCCTCGACGGCGCGGCGGGCGGTGCTGAGAATCAGGAGCATGGCGATATCTGCGGTTGCGTCCGTTAGGACGCCAGGAGTGTTGGCGACCAGGATCCCCCGGGCGGTAGCCTCTGCGATGTCGATGTTATTGAAACCCACGGCATAGTTGGACACCCCCTTGATACGGGTCTCTGCCAACAGCGCTGCGTCGAACGTATCGCTCATTTGGCTGAGCACAACGTCGTATTCCCCTGACGCGCAGAGGTCCCGGAGGCGGTTGTAATTGGGTGGCTCTTCCAAGACCGTCACGTGCCCGGCGTCCTGCAGCAGGGGCAGGCCAGGGTCAGGGATGGGACGCGTGAGGAGGAATTTGGGCGAGGGACTCATCTGGTTTCTTACTCCTTTGTTTGGATATCTGCTTCAGTCAGGGCGCTTCGGACAATTCGGGGATGCATTGGGAAGGCCGGGAGGACACCGCCAGGGCCGTCATGGGCCAAGGGCAAGGTGCTTGCTGATGGCTGGGATGAGGCGTGCCGGTCGCACGCGGAAGACGCCCTGGGGTCACCGGTGTGTTGGGCCATTTGCGTTTGGGTGGGATCAGTGGCGACAGTGCCCACCCACCGCAGTGTCAGCTGGCATGCATTCCAAGTCGTCTTTCAACATCTCGTCTGGCCTGGTCGAACGGACGGACGAGGAACTCTCGATGGTCGCCGCCATGATGATGAAGGACGTCTGGTTCGGTCGATGTTCCGTGTCGATGCAGAACGTAGGATCGTGCGCGTTCGACCTGGGCACCAATGTGTTCCAGAGCTTCCTTGTCTGCGGCTGATTCCCGGTCGCCACAGGCCAAGTAAATGGGGGAGCTGTGGGCCATGATGGAGCGTTTCCATTCGTCCCGATGCCGGGTCAGATGTTCGGGGCCTCCACCACCGACCCTCGCGGCCATCCAGCCAGGGGAATTTACGTCTATATCGACTTCGAGCTCCAGTTCGAACGATCCGGACTCCTTCTCGGTGCTTGCGACGACGTGTCCGGAATGCACAATTTCAAGCTGGTACATGGGCAAGATACTGCGGGCTCTTGCCTGCACTGTGACTTGGTCGCCGCGTTCGGGCAGACGCAGGGTATCGCCTATAGCAGCGCCGTTCACGTAAAAGTCCAGGATCGGTCCGCTGGTCATGTAGCTGCGACCGGCCTTGAGCGCGTTGCACCAGGACTCGTATCCGAAGTCATCGTTGGCATCGATCCGCACGTAGGTCCTGGACAGTCCGATGGGCACATCATTGGACATCTTGTCGGTTCCACCAACGATTGGTACACGGTAGCCGGCGCTCAGGTAGCGGTAATAGTGGGCGAACCCGGGGTCCGAATCGGTAGCCACGGATTCGATGGCGTCAATGCGGTTGGTGGCGATCAGCGCCGCTTGTTCCCCGAGGGGTACAGAGAAATGCGGTAGCACCACGGTGCCGCCCTGCGCTCGGCAGCGGTCTGCCCAGTCAGAGAGCGTAGTTTCGAGGCTGCCGCCCATGACCGCTTCGTTGGGTCCGTCCGTGGACCATGGCATTACCGGCTCGGTGAGTCCCAACAGGCTCAGATGACCCAGGAAGTGCTGCCGGTTTTCCTGGGAGGTGAACAATATCGTCGAGCCATCGTCGCTGGACACGGGCCGGCCGAGGAAATCCTCGATGTTGCTGAAGTGGCTGCCCCATTGGGTCTGCAACAGGTGTACGACCGAGACTCCCTCCGCGGAGGCTTCCTTCAGTGCGCCGAAGCTGGAAGCGAAGTGAACATGGGTGTCGCCGCTGTACCAGCGGTCCTTATTCAGATCGAAGCGGCGTTTCAACCGGAAGGTAAGTTCGCGCGTTTCGTGATCGACGGTGATGGTCGTGTCCAGCGGCTCGTACTCGAATCCGCGAGCTGCCCGGACCCGGACTTTGCCTCTGGGCAACCAAACTTCGCAGCGACCGTCCACGTAGGCGTATGTCGTGCGCCCGAGGCGGACATCAGCGCCCACGTCGATGTTCCAGCTGGAGAGGTCGCTGTTGACGTGCTGGTGGTGTCCGTGTGGTTGATACGGCACTCCATCGGGTGTGCTGAAGTGGACGCGGCAGGGGATGGGGGTCCCGTTTGCGTCATCAACAATTTGTGTCCTTACCCAGTTACGCCCCAGTTCTGTGATCCGCAGTCCGGTATCGGGTTGCTTCTCATGTTGCAGCTCTCCCCATTTCGCCTGTGACAGCGTTTGGGTGTTTGCGCTCAGCCGGACCGTTCCGGAAGCGACCGAGGAAACCCGGGCATACGCGCCCACCACCGTCGATCCTGCTCCGTCGCCCCATGCCGAGAATGGGTCATCCGGCGCGGGCTGGGCCAGGAGTGGTGTGGTGTAGCTGCTGGTTCCACGGTCAACACTGATCACGAGTTCGGAGCCCTCGCCGCCGTAGCCGGCAGGAACGTCCGCCACGACGGCGCGCTCACGATCGGGGCGCAAAGGATGCTCGTCTGCAAATCCCAGACACAAGCCTCCGAGCTCAAGGGCCCCGTTGGTGGTTTCGATCCTGATCTCGGTCAGGGGATTGTCTGGGTCAGGGTTCTCCCACGTCCATAGCCAGTAACGCCAGCCTCCTCCGACACTTGCACAGTGATCGGCCCAACGACCTGCGCCGACCACTTCGGTCTGTCTCAGGCCGGCGAGTCGAAAGGGGCCATTGTCCCGGTCCGGCAAGGTGTCGTTCTGGTCAGGCACTGCAAGGCTCGGCAGAACCGCTCGGCTGTGATAGACCTCGCCCAACCAGGGCATGCCGATTTCGAAGCCTTCGCGAAGGGGGACGCGAAGCACGTGCCCGTTCTTGTACGTGAAGACGTAAGTGGCAGTCTCGCGACCGACGGGGCGATCTACCCAGGTCAGGTTGTCCCTGCTCCTGTGGGCGAAGGTCAGAGTCCTTGCTTCCCTGTCCGCCGGTGCCAGAGTAAGCACCGCGGACGCGCCTGCCTCGACCTTCACGGCGCGTGCGTTGCCGTTTGCTTCGGCGAAGTTGAATGGCAGTCCGTGGAGCAGTGTCAGGCCGCGCCGAATGGCAACTCCCGGGGCGTCCACATCATCGTCGACGTTGACGTAGTCTGCCAGGTCGAATGCCCGGTAGTCCTCCTGTGTCATGGACGGGTCCTCTCGTTGTGTTGGTCGCCCTTATCGTCATCCTGCAGCTTCTGCTCGGACAGGGCATGGTCAAAGGCAGTGGGCTGTAATTCCGTTCAGGCGTTCGCGTTACCCCGCGCCCGGCCGCGCCACGCGGAGACGGCCCACACGAGCAGCAGCAGGGCCACCAGGATCAGGCCGGCGTCGCCAAGGTCGATTTCGCCCAGCCACGTGGTCACGGGGTCTTCCAGGTCGAAGGCAGCGTTCAGGAACCCACCCAGCGTGATGACGGAGATGAACAGCGCCGACACCGCGGAAATGCCCGTGATCACGGCGTTGAACCCAAGCTTGCGTCGCGGGTTGTGGATGGCCGATTTGTACATCTTCATCATGGCCACGCCGTTCGCGGAATCGCACAGGGTCATCGCTGCGGTGAACGCCAACGGCAACGCCATCAGGGCGAGCGGCGAGACTCCGGCGAGTGACGCCGTCGTGGTGATGACAAGCAGCCCGATGGTGGTTGCAGTGTCGAAGCCCAGGCCGAACAGGAAGCCGATCACGTAGATGTTGCGCGGACGCTCCACTTTGGACAGCGGCTTGGCCAGGAGCCTGGCCACGAATCCCTTGGCCTCCAGGTCTTCGGGGCGGACGTCGCCGCCGGCCTGCACGTTGCGGTAAAGCTGTGTTGCGCGCACGAACGCCGAGCCGTTGAACAAGCCCATGACCAGCAGGAACAGGCCAGAAACACCGCTGCCAATGAGTCCCAGGACTTTGTTGCCGGTGGTGCCGTCCTCCATGAACTGCCCGATCATCGTCGCGCCCGCCACCACCAGCAAACCGGCCAGGACCACCACGGAGCTGTGCCCCAGGCTGAACGCGAACCCCACGCTCACCGGGTCCTTTCGCTGCGCCACGAACTTCCGCGTGGAGTTGTCGATCGCGGCGATGTGGTCCCAGTCGTAGCTGTGCTTGATGCCCGCAACGTAGGCGGTGACCACCAGGCCCAGCGCCAGCGGCTGCGCTGTTCCAACGGAACCGAACAGCAAAAGCACGACGGCGGCAGCATGCAATGCGGCTACGGCACCGAAGGTGAAGAGCAGCCGGGTCCGCAGGGACAGCGTCTCCCGTTCCCGGTACATGGTGGCGAACTCAGTCAGCGCAGTCATTAATACTTCCTTAGGTTCAAGGGTTCCTGCCCGTGCCAGCGCTTCCGTAGAAGGCCTGTGCAGGCGCCCAGCAATTCGTTGAGTTCCTGGGTGCGTTTCCTGCGGATCAAGAGCAGCAAGGCGACCTCAACGAGGCTTGCCCCTGTCAGCACCAGCTGACAGGGGCAAGTTGGCCCGGGGTCACCGGATCCGTAGGACCGCTTGTGCGGTTGTTCAACGGATGCCGCAGGACGGCTGCTCCGGAGCCTTCGGTGTTTCGTGACCAGCTGTATTGCCTATACGCGGGAGAACTCCCTGGGTCCCTTCACCGTGGGAATCAGCTGGCTGGGGCCGTATCCAACGATCTCAATGACAGTTTCCTCATCCTTGGATCCGTCCCAGTGCACTGCGCCCGCGGGGTGGAACATGTAGCTTCCCGGGCCCATGGCCACTGCCGTGTCGGGGTCGAAGGTTTCGCCGGTTCCGGCGTACCAGGTCCCGGTGAGTACGGTGATGTGCCGGTCCTCAGGGTGGTGGTGGGGGAGGCTCATCACATTCGCGGGCCATTTGATCCGGATGACGTAGAGGCCCTCTTCGTGGGGGTCTCCGTGGACGTTCATGATGTTGATCCCGTATTCGTACGCCGGTGTCCACTCCTCCGTTCCGGGTTGAAGGGTGACAAACTCGCATTTGCCGCTGACAGCGTGGTTGGTTTCACCGCACATGAAATCTCCTGGTCCTTCGTAGGGTTGAATGGGTGCCGCCGGGCACATTAGTAGCCGATCGCCGGATCGGACTGGAAGAGAAGCTGGTCGCCATCGATGTAGCGGCGCATGTTTCGGAAGAGGATGTCCAGGCACTGGATCATGTACTGATCATCGTCCTGGGTTCCGGTGTGCTGTGTGATGACGAGGTTGGGGGTGTCCCAGAGGGGGGATGATTCCGGGAGGGGCTCTTGGGGCAAGCCGTTGACCACTGCGCCGCTGAGGTGGCCGTTAGTGAGCTGCTCGCGCAGCGCATCCCAGTCGATAACATCTCCGCGGGCGTACGAGACGATTCCGGCTCCGGGCTTCAGCAGCTGCAGTTCGCGCTGGCCGATCAGGCCACGGGTCTGCTCTGTGGAGGCGACGCCCACGACGATGAAGTCGGAACGCTGCAGTACCGTGTCGAGGCCGTCTGGGCCGAACATTTCATCAATGTTCGGGTGGCCTTCTGCCGTGCGACGGACACCCAGGGTCTTCATGCCATGCTGGCGTGCCAAGCCGGCGATGGCGGCGCCGATGTGGCCGACGCCCACAACACCGAGGGTCTTGCCTTGAAGTGGGGTGGCGAAGTACCGCTCCCACTTGTGTTCGCGTTGGTTGCTTGTGTAGGCAGGCACGAAGTTGTTGAGCATGAAAAGCCCCATGAGTCCGTACTCTGCTGCGATGGGCATGTGCGCACCGGAGCTCTTGGTGAGAACGGCCCCTTCGGGAAGCCAGTTGAGGGGGAGCAGGTGGTCGATTCCTGCGCCGATGTAGTTGACCCACTTCAAGTTTGGCGCTTTCGCCAGCAGGTCCCGGGGCAGTTCGCGGCCCATCAATGATCCGTAGAGGACTTCAGTGTCCTGCAGGATCTCATCGAAGTCGGAGTCTGTTCCGATCCTGATGTCGAGGTGGTCGGCGAGGTCCCCGTACGGCTCCAAGGCGGTCTTGACTCGTTCCGGGGTGATGTCGTAGACCTCACGCAAAGAGCCGACGTTTTCCATGTGAACTTTAATGCGACGCATCCATTGTTCCTGTTCTGAGGTGTCCAGCCGGGGCTGAACTGTGGTTGTGATCTGTGGTTGGTGGTTACCAGGTTGTGCTTACTGCGTGCTGATCAGGTATCTGATCAGTGAGTGTTGTCCGGGCCGTCCCAGTCCTTGCCGGAGAAAGCCCGGTACATCGATTGCTGGGCCCAGATCAGGCCGCGCTCCTTGTCCTTGAGCAGGGGCGCTCCGCCGAAGAAGCCGGCCGGCATGGTGCTCTGAACGGACTCGCCGCCTTCGTAGTCCTGTTCCAGAGCAAGGTTGATGCTCTCCCTGCGGGCTGCGATGGTTTCCTCGCTCGTGCCAGGCAGAGCCAACGCCTGGATTTCCTTCAGCGTGGTGGTCGCGGTCAACGGAATGTTCCGCACGATGTTCATGATGGGACCCTGGATAAAGAACTGCGTGTGCGGCCAGAGGTGGTAAATGAAGTTGGCGTCCTTGAGATTGTCGAGCTGTCCCTTCGGCGGACTGATGTGAAGCTGCCAATCCCTGAACAAATCGATCCGGTAATTCTCACCCGTCTCGTAGTTGTCGGCGAATTCCGGGTGCACCGAAGCGCAGTGGTAGCACTCGACGCTGATGTCCAGGATCAGTTTCCAGTTGGCCTCGATCGTGTGCTCCCAGCGATCCGTTAGCTGGAATGCGCTGAAGTCGTGCTTCAGCCACTCCGAGTTTTCTGTGATCTGGGCCAACGCGGGGGAGGACGCGAAGGGCTCGGGGTTTTCGCCGAAGTTCACGAAGATGAAGGGGCCGTAGGTATCGATGGCGCCACGGAAGAGCGGGAAGTTCGACTTGTCAAAGCCTGATTCAGGGTCGTACTTGGGCGCTCCGCGCAGTTCCCCGTCCAAAGTCCAGGTCCAGGCGTGGAAGTGGCACTGGAGTGTGCGTTCGTTTCCCTCACCCTGGGCGACTTCGTGGCCGCGGTGCCGGCAGACGTTAACGAAGGCGTTCAGCCCGCCGTTTTTGTCGCGAACGATGAGCACCGGAATCAGGCCTACACGCGTGGTGAAGTAGTCGCCCGGGTTCGGGATCCGGTCGACGTGACCGACGTAGTGCCATTCCCGGTGGAAGATCAGTTCCGTTTCGAGGTCAAAGATTGACTGGTCTGTGTAGAACTCGGGGGTCAGGGGCGTGCGGGTTTCGAGCGTTTGGCCCAGTGCTTCTGTCACCTCGGCGCGACGCACTTCGTCGATGCGCTTGGTCCGGGGCTGGAAGCCGGCTGCTGTGGGTGTGCAAGTCATCTGACTTTCCTCCTGATAGGTCTTCCGCCGTGGAAGACATTGACTTGTGGTTGGATACTGTCTGCGCTGACAAGGTGGGTGGGTGTCGCGCGGGGGATTCCGGGATGCGGTCTCCGATTGTTCTTACGGGAAGTCATCCGTAGGTCCGTAGCCGGTGATTTGGATGACGGCCTCTTCTTCCTTGGTGCCGTCCCAGTGGATGGCTCCTGCTGGCTGGAACGTATAGCTGCCGGGCTTTGCCGCGCGGCTTATGGCCGGATCAAAGGTGTCATCGATACCCATGAACCATGTTCCCGAAAGGACGGTGACATGTCGGTCACCAGGATGGCTGTGCGGAAGGCTCATCACATGGGCTGGCCACTTAATCCGGGTAACGTAGATGCCCGGTTTGGTGGGGTCGCCGTAGACGTTCGTCACTTGCAGGCCAAGCCTGTGCGCAGGCTTCCAGTCCTCCGTGCCTTGTAATAGCCACGCGAAGTCCCCGTGCCCGCTTACCCCCGGCCGTGCATGTGCTGTTTCTGTCATTGCTCCCGTCCTTGGTTGTGTTGGTTCGCGATTCGCTGGCCAGGGGAATAGGCCTTCCTGGCGGTCAGCCCGGATTCCCCGGGGCGTCCTAGAGGTCGAGGACCAGGCACGAGGACCGCGCCCGGCTGACGCAGATCATCATTGAGGTTCCGGCCGCACGCTCGTCCTCTTCCAGGTAGTCATCCCGGTGGTCGGGCTCACCCGCCAGAACCTTCGTTTCACACGTCCCGCAGTAACCCTCACCGCACGAAGACAGCACGCCGGGCACGCTCTCACGGACGACGTCCAGGACGCTGCGGTCCGCCGGTATCAATAGCGTTTTTCCGGTCTTGGCGAGCTCCACCTCGAAGGGCTTGTTGTCACCTTGATCCTCCGGGGCGGCCGACGTGGGCTGCGCCCCAAATCTTTCGACGTGCAGGTCACGTGGTGGGTTTGAGGCGGCACAAGCGGCTTCGGCAGCCGCGATCATTGGCTCGGGACCGCAGCAATAGTATTGGGCGCTATCGGGGCCGGCGGCAGTAATGGCGGCCAGGTCGATGATTCCGTGTACATCCTGCGGCACGACGTGGACGTTGGCTTGATCGAGCAGAGACAGCTCATCAATGAACGCCATGTGCTCAAGGGTCCGCGCACCGTAGTACAGCGTCCATGGCGTACCGTTTGCGATGGCTGTGTGGATCATCGGCAGGATAGGAGTAATGCCGATTCCGCCAGCGAGGAAAACATAGGCCGGCGCCGGGTGCAGCGCAAAGTTGTTGCGAGGCCCGACGATGTCGATGGTTTGACCTTCAAGGGCCGCCTCGTGCACCTCCAAGGACCCGCCCCTGCCGGTGTCGACGCGCAGTACTGCCACCCGGTAGCTGCGTGGATCTTCGAGTGACCCGCATAAGGAGTACTGCCGGACCAAACCACTGGGCAGTATGAGGTCGATGTGGTCTCCGGGGGCCCATTCCGGGAGGTCGCCGCCTTCGGGATCCACCAACGTCAAGCTGAGGACAGCACTGGCCTCCTGGGCGGTCTTCTCGACGAGGACCGTTCTACGGCCGGTTTTCTTTTCTATGGCTGCTACTGCGCTCACTTGCCGACCGCCTCGCCTGTGCAAAGTTTCGAGAAATTCATGGTTCTTGGCCTTTTGGTTTGGGTTCTGAACTGGGGGCGATGTTCCAACATGACTGTTAGCCCAGGCGCCGCAATCCGTCTGAGGGATTCAGCCGTCTTCATCGGTGATCCCGTTCCACTTGAATGCGATTAACTATAAACCTGTGAGATCACATGTCAATGGCTATAATCGAAGCATGCCTCAGAGAAGACTCGAAGGCACCGACGAGACCCGCTTTGCAGCCCTGCCCAGGCGGCGCCTCCTATGGGAATGAAGTGGACGACATGGCCTCGCTAACCGGGATCCAACAAACCGCCCGCGCACCTGAGCCACGCGGACGGTTCGCCGCACTGAGGTCGCGGAACTTTCGCCTCATGGCGCTCGGGTTCTTTTCTGCCAACGCCGGCTGGTGGATGCTCTTCACGGCCCAAAGCTGGCTGGTCCTCAACCTGACCGACAGTGCCGCCAGCTTAGGGATGACAGGGGCGCTCGTATATCTGCCGTCAGTGTTCCTGGGGATCGCCGGTGGAGTACTCGCCGACCGCTACCCCAAGAGGCGAATACTGATTTCGTATTTTTCCGGCTGGGCAGCGGTCTCCGTTATCCTCGCCGTGCTCACGCTCACGGGCACTGTACGCCTATGGCATGTGCAGCTGCTTCTCGCTGGCATCGGTGTCGTCATGGCCCTCGGATTTCCCTCCTTTCACCCCCTCGTCGCCGAAACGGTGGCACCGGAATCTCTCAGGGGAGCTATCAGCCTGACGTTCTCGGTCGCGCAGTTGGCAGCCTTGCTCGGCCCTGCCATAGCCGGCCTTCTGATCACCACTGTCGGACCAGGAGGAACATTGATAGCCGCAGCGGCCTGCTACGCGGTACCGCTCATCTCCATGACCCGCGTGCGTACCGCCGAGTTACGGAGCCTGCCGCCTTTGGCCCTCCGCCGTGGGGGGCTGCGCGACGGCATCCAGTACGCGCTGGGGCGAGCCGACGTGTTCTGGCCGACGGTCCTCATTGGGCTGTTCGGGATGTTCACCATCAACCTACCCATAACCCTCGCCGTCTATGCCCGATCCGTGTTCGAATCCGGGCCCGGCGGATATGGACTGCTCACGACTGTCGTGGCCGTTGGGGCCTTACTTGGTGCGCTTATCTCAGCGGGCCAATCCCGCACCCGACTACGCACCCTGGCTTTGTTTGGCGGGATACTCTCGGTGCTCTACATGGTTTCGTCCGCCGCGCCGAACCAAATCGTCTTCTGCATTCTCCTGCTAGGTGTCGGTACTTTCACGTTGCTGCTGCAATCGTCGTGTAATTCCACAGTTCTGATGGCGGCCCACGGAGGCATTCGCGGTCGCGTGATGAGCCTCTACATGACGGTGTGGTTCCTGGGGATTGCGATCGGAGGGCCAGTCCTTGGCGCGATCGATCAATACCTTGGCCCGCAGGCAGGAATGCTGTTGGCCGGGGTCCTTCCGGGTGCCGCTACCGTGTTGGTCTCCATGCGACTGGCCTTTCGACTGCGTTCCATGCGCCGCCCGTCCGCCGACGTTCAGTGCGCTCCCGGCCACCGCCCCCGTGGAGGAGCCGACCAAGCCGCAGGGGACGCCCCGGTTGGTCCGAGCCTCGTCACCTTTCCTTGGATGGGCCTGCACGTCGAGCCTTCCGGCACGTCGGAAATGTGATGGTCCAGCGTCTTGCGCCCGGGCTGACGGAGTCCAGACTCGGCTTCACCACCCAGGAGACCGGTGTGGGGCTAAGCGGGCTGGGTGCGAAGGTGTTGGCATCAAAAACAAAAACCCTTGACACATTCCACCTAGTATTCTAGCTTGTGTTGTACGCAACAAAGCTGTGTTGCGGACCACACAATCGGAAGGTCGCCGCTTTGGTTTCTTCCGAGGACCGTCAAAATCAGGTCCGTCCAGAAATGAAGTGACATTGCCCGCTCGGCCGCTGAACGCAGCAGGTCAGTGCGCAGCTCTCGTCCAGGAAGTCAGAATCCTGGACCGTCCAATCATCTATTGATCCGGACCGCGTTCGTAACCAATCATCCGTGACTGCTGGTTCCCCTCGATGGGGAGGTGGGATCGTCACGCTGTTTTAGGAGGCCCCATGGATGCCCGCACACGACGGCAGGCTTTGTTCGCCGGTACCATCGGCAACGTAGTGGAGTGGTACGACTTTGTGTTGTACGGCTACTTCGCAACCACGATTGCCGCGTTGTTTTTCCCCAAGACCGACCCCACCGCCGCCCTGCTTTCGACGTTCGCCGTTTTCGCCGTGGGCTTCCTGTCCCGGCCGGTAGGGGCCATCATCTTCGGTCGCCTGACCGACAAGGTGGGCCGCAAGACGTCGCTGATCGCTTCGGTCGGTTTGATCAGCGCCGCGACCATCGCCATGGGCGTGCTGCCCGGCTACGGCGCCGTCGGTATCGTCGCCCCTGCGCTGCTGCTGTTGTGCCGCCTCGTGCAGGGCATCGCTGCCGGTGGTGAGTACACCTCCGCCCTCGCGTACGTCGTTGAACACGCCCCGGCAGGGAAGCGGGCCACGTTTGCTGGTGTTGCCGTTTCCGGGTCCTATGGCGGCTTCGTCCTCGGTTCCCTGGTGTGTATCCTGATGACCTCCGTCACGACGACCGACCAGTTGCTCGAATGGGGCTGGCGGATCCCGTTCCTCGCGGCCGCCCCGCTGGCCATCATCGGCCTGTACCTGCGTCTTCGGGTCGAAGATTCACCCGTTTTCGCCGCCATGCTTGAGGCTGGCGAAGTCGAATCGGCACCGCTGCGGCAGACGTTCAAGATCGCCAAGAAGAACATGCTGGTCATGATCGGCTGGGCCACCGCCTGTGCAATCGGCTATTCCCTGAGTGTCACCTTCCTGATCTCCTACCTGACCAGCACCCGGCACTTCACCCCCACCCAGTCACTGCTGACCGGCGTGGTCACCTCCGTGGTGG
>NZ_JBHVRN010000026.1:0-26173 GCF_042885775.1 Paenarthrobacter sp. NPDC058040 | reverse complement strand
GGAACCTCCAAACTTCAAATGTGGCTCTACCCCCTGAATCGAGTCTGGGGCAACCCACGGGATGCTTTGAAGAGAAGGTTCCAGCCTCCGCCCCCGGGGGCCCTTCTGATAAGGGCCAGACCTGTCGGGCAAGGATCCGGAGCGCCACCGGACAAACAAACCCCCGAACGCCCGCCCAAAGCTGGCGCTTCGAAACCTTGCCCGGCAACAATCGCGCCCTCAGAAGGAAACCGACCAGCCAACTGCACCCGGCCACACACATATCGTCTAGGTCGCAGATGATGCCGTTTTGAGGGCTCAAAACGCGCACTAATGCGACTCAGTTGGGCGGGGCGAGCTGGATCAGGCTGAGTGTGCCCCCCTGGGGATCCCGGATGGTGGCCAGTGAGCCTTCTTCCGGGTGGTCCTCAGGCTCCACCAGCACCTCACCGCCAGCGGACAGGGCAGCCTCGGCAGCTCGGCGAAGGTCTGCCACACCGAAGTAGACCTGCCAACCGGCATCGTCTCCTTCTTCGGCAGGAACAACCCCGGCCACCTCGTCCCCGTTCACCATCAGCGTCGAGTAGCTCCCGCCGTCGTCCTGGGGATATTCGGTGACCTCGTGCCCGAAAAGCTGCTGGAAGAATCCGACGGCGGCCTGCGGTTCCGGGGTCAGCAATTCGGCCCACGCCAAAGCGCCGTGCTCGTTGAAACGGTGGCTTCCCGTGTGCGTGCCCGCTTGCCAGATGCCCGTTGTTCCCCCGCCGGGTGGCGCTACGAAGGCCAAAGTTCCGGTATCCGCCACCTGCTCGGGTCCGAATTCGAGCTTGCCACCAGCATGGACGGCGTCCTCGGCGACTTCCTCGGCATCCGTCGCGGCCAGATAGATGTTCCATTGCCCATGGGTGCCGGCCGCTTCCTGAAGCGCATTCTGCGGCGCGATAACCGCCACCAGATCACGGCCCAGGAACGCCTGCGAGTAGCTGCGGCCATCCGGCGTGGGAAGGTCCTTGAAGGACCAGCCGAACAGCTTGCCGTAGAACTCCTTGGCTGCGGCAACGTCCCTTGTCTGGAGGTCCGCCCAGCATGGCTCCCCGCTGGCGTAGTGCGTCCGCGCGGTCATGCCGAGATCCCCGTCATGATGCTGAAGGCCGCGCCAGCCGGATCCATGAGGACAGCCATCCGCCCAATGCCGGGCACGTCGAATGCGGGGGCGATCACGTGGCTGCCCAGTTCCCCTGCCCGGGCCACGGTGAGGTCTACGTCCTCGACAGCAAAGTACGTCATCCAGTACGGCGAGAGGCCTTCGATAGGAAGATTCATTGCGCCGGCAACAGCCTTCCCGTCCACCACCAATTCCGTGTACTTCTGAAGATCGCCAGCGGGCCGGGTGTTGCTGGCACAGTCCGTGACTGCCTCGTAGAACGCCACCGCCTTTGGCACATCGTTGGTCTGGAGCTCGTTCCAGATCATGGTGCCGGGTTCGTTCACCAGCCCCGAACCGTGGTGGTTCCCGGCTTCCCAAAAACCGATCTGGGCGCCCGTGGGATCGGAAGCGAAGAACATGCGACCACCCCCGTTGGGCACGGCATCGGGCGGGAAGAGGATTGTCCCCCCGGCGGCAACGGCCCGCTCCGCAGCCTGGTCAACGGAATCCACGGCGATGTAGTTTGCCCAATACGACGGCATGCCCTCGGGAGCATCGGGCATCTGCTGCATCATGCCTGCAACGTATCTGCCCTTCAGCTTGGCCATGAAATACGTCATGCCCGGGCCGGCGTCCATGGCGTCCAGCTCCCAGCCGAAAAGGTCACTGTAAAACTTCCTGGAAACCTCAATGTCAGTGGAAGACAGGTCCACCCAACACGGTGTGCCCTGCTTGTACTGATCGACCTCCGGCATGGCGTTCCTTTCGCTGAACCTCGTCCCCCATCAACTTAGTACCGGGGTCTGGCAAGGACAACGAAATGGGTGATCTTAACCAAGCGAAGACCCGCAGGGTACGCCAATGGCTGGCGTGCCCTACGGGCCTTCTTCAGAGATTTCCGGCATCAGTGATGCGCGAACAAACCTTGATATACGACGGCGGTACGCAACTCAGTGCCCAAAAGCACCTGTTGGTTGCGACAGCTATCCGAGACGGCGGGTGTCTACCTCGTCGTCGTCGTCTTCCGCGTACTTGTCCTCATAAGCCGAGTAGTCCGGCTCCGGGGGATCTTCGGGGAAGTGGCTCTTTGCACGACTGGATGGGCCCGTGAGCTCACGCTCAAGTGCCGAGTAGTCAGTGTTCGGGGAGTAGTACTTGATGTCCCGAGCCTGCTTGGTAGCTTTTGCCTTTTGACGGCCGCGCCCCATGGCGTGACCCCCTTTTGTACTTGGACCGGAGGTGGTCACCTTGGCTATCGGTGAGGCCCCGGAATGTTTGGTCAATTTGTCGTATGTCTAGATTACATGGTTTCCGAGGTGCCTGCGTGCCACCTCCGAGCCGTGCCGGGCCTTTCAACACCCGAAAGCAGCTCAGGCCCCTCCCATGCACCCGAAAATTGGGTAGAGTCTGCCTCAATGCGGCGTCAGAGCAGGAAGGCACACCACTGGAATGAGTCAGGACAACACTCCACCCCGCGACGGTTCATCGCAAGAGCCCGGCGAAGACAAAGTACCGCCTGCCTCGAACGTGCCTCCCGCGCCCAGCCAGCCTCCGGTCCCGCCCCAGCCCCTTTCCCCGCCGCACCCGTTCACTCCGCCGGGCGGATACCCACAGCAGGGCCAGCCTCCCCAGCAGGGAACGTTCGGCCGGCCGGTCTATCCGGACGGGCCGGTTGATCCCGGCCAGCCGCCCTATGCACAAGACCCCGCCTACCCGCAGGAACCAGTTCACGGAGACGCGGTCAAACGCCAGCGGCTGGTCATTGGCGGGATCGTCCTCGGAGTCCTCCTTCTCATAGGCGTCGTCATCTGGGTGCTGTTGAACCTCCTGGGTACCCGCCCCGAAGCAGTTGCCCCCGCACCCACACCAACCGCCACTCTGGGACCGCTCCCCCGGGACACGGATGCCAAGGACTTCCAGGCCGGTGACTGCTTTGCCGACTTCGACCCCAACGCCACCAAAGCCAAGGTTGTTGCGTGCGACACCGAGCACACGGCCCAACTCGGAGCCGTCTTCACCTACGGACAGGACGATTCCTTCCCCGGAACAAATGCGCTCCGGGACAAAGGCCAGGAGGTGTGCAGGAGCATCAAGTTCAGTGACGCGGTCAACGAGTACACCAACCTGCTCCAGCAAAACGTCTACCCGAGTACCACCAGCTGGGACCGGGGCGATCGGCGGGTTGACTGCTTCATCGTGGTGAACACGGGAAGCACGCTCAAGGAGGACCTGCTCCGGAAGTAGCCGACGGGCCGCTTCCGGAGCATGCGATGGCTACTTCCGGCGGACCGAGAGGCCCGTACCGGCCGGCATGCCGCCGTCGAGGTCCAGGGACTCGAGCCCCTCGATGGTGAGTTCGTCGACGTCGGCCGCGGTGTCCACCAGCACGGTGTCCCCGTCGACGATTTCGCCGGCAAGGATCTCCTTGGCCAGCCGGTCCCCGATCTCACGCTGCACCAGGCGGCGCAACGGCCGGGCGCCGTAGGCGGGATCGTATCCGGACATCGCGAGCCAGGCGCGCGCACCGTCCGTCACTTCGAGGGTGAGCCGGCGGTCGCGCAGTCGCTTGGTCAGCTCCTCGACGTGAAGTTCCACTATCCTGGCCAGCTCTTCAACCGAGAGAGGATCGAACAGGACGATTTCATCCAGGCGGTTCAGGAACTCAGGCTTGAACGACGCCTGGACCACGGCCATGACCGCATCCCGCTTCGCCTTCGCGTCCAGGGACGTGTCCACCAGGAACTGGCTGCCCGAGTTCGACGTCAGCACCAGGATCGTGTTGCGGAAGTCCACGGTACGGCCCTGGCCGTCGGTGAGTCGGCCGTCGTCGAGCACTTGCAGGAGGATGTCGAACACCTCGGGGTGGGCCTTCTCCACCTCGTCCAGCAGCACCACCGAGTACGGCCGGCGACGGACGGCTTCGGTGAGTTGGCCGCCCTCTTCGTAGCCTACATATCCGGGAGGGGCACCGACCAGGCGGGCCACGGAGTGCTTTTCGCCGTACTCGGACATGTCGATCCGGATCATGGCGCGCTCGTCGTCAAAGAGGAAGTCAGCCAGGGCTTTGGCCAGCTCGGTCTTGCCGACACCTGTGGGACCCAGGAACAGGAACGAACCCGTGGGACGGTTGGGATCGCTGATGCCGGCCCGGGCACGGCGGACGGCGTCGGACACGGCCTGCACGGCCTTGGCCTGGCCGATCAGGCGTTTCCCGAGTTCGGCCTCCATGTGCAGCAGCTTTTGCGACTCACCTTGCAGCATGCGCCCGGCCGGGATCCCGGTCCAGGCCGAGATCACCTCGGCAATGTCGTCCGCCGTGACTTCCTCGGCCACCATGAGCTCGGGTTCTGAATCGCTGCGCGCGGACTCCTCCGCGGCTGCCGCGTTGAGCTCGCGTTCCAGCGCGGGCAGCTCGCCGTACAAAATGCGCGACGCCGATTCGAGGTCACCTTCGCGCTGGTGCTTTTCGGCGGCCGAGCGAAGCTCATCGATCTTGGCTTTGAGGTCACCCACCCGGTTGAGGCCGGCCTTCTCAGCTTCCCACCGGGCGTTCAGTGCGGCGAGGTTTTCCTTCTTGTCCGCCATGTCGGCGCGAAGGGCGGCCAGCCTCTCGACCGATGAAGGATCCGTCTCGCCCTGAAGGGCCAGTTCCTCCATGGTGAGCCGGTCGACGGCGCGGCGGAGCTGGTCGATCTCTTCCGGCGCGGAATCGATCTCCATGCGCAGGCGCGAGGCTGCCTCGTCCACCAGGTCGATGGCCTTGTCCGGCAGTTGGCGCCCCGAAATGTAGCGGTTGGACAGCGTTGCTGCCGCCACCAAGGCCGAGTCGGCGATGGCCACCTTGTGGTGCGCCTCGTAGCGTTCCTTGAGCCCGCGGAGGATGCCGATGGTGTCTTCCACGCTCGGCTCGCCCACGTAGACCTGCTGGAAACGGCGCTCCAGGGCAGGGTCTTTCTCGATGTTTTCGCGGTACTCGTCCAGGGTGGTGGCACCGATCAGGCGCAGCTCACCACGGGCCAGCATCGGCTTGAGCATGTTGCCCGCGTCCATGGCACTCTCGCCCGTGGCACCGGCGCCAACAACCGTGTGGATCTCGTCAATGAACGTGACAATCTGCCCGTTGGAGTTCTTGATCTCCTCCAGGACGGCCTTGAGGCGTTCCTCGAATTCGCCACGGTACTTGGCACCGGCCACCATCGAAGCAAGGTCCAGGGCGATGAGTGTCTTGCCGCGTAGGCTCTCCGGGACGTCGCCGGCCACCATGCGCTGGGCCAGACCTTCGACGACGGCCGTCTTGCCAACGCCGGGCTCACCAATGAGCACGGGGTTGTTCTTGGTGCGGCGGCTGAGGACCTGCACAACGCGCCGGATCTCGCTGTCGCGGCCGATCACCGGGTCAAGCTTGCCTGAGCGCGCCACCGCCGTCAGGTCCGTGCCGAACTTCTCCAACGCCTGGAACGTGTTCTCCGGGTCCGGCGAATTGACCTTGCGGTCGCCCCGGACACCCGGCAGGGCGGCGAGCAGCGCCTCATGGGAGGCACCGGCGTCGCGCAGTAATTTGCCGACGGCGTCACTTCCGGCCGAGAGTCCCAGCAGCAGGTGCTCGGTTGAGACGAAGGAGTCGCCCAGTTTGTCAGCGTCGGCTTGGGCGGCCTGGATGGCCTGCACAGTCTGACGGGATAGCTGGGCCTGCTGGACTGAACTGCCAGAGGACGAAGGCAGCGCCTTGATGGCGGAACTCGCCTGGACACTCACGGCATCCGGGTCGGCTCCGGTGGCGCGAAGGAGGGCCACGGCAACGCCTTCGCGCTGGTCCATGAGGGCCTTGAGAAGGTGGGCGGGCTCAACTTGCGGGTTACCGGCAGTAGAGGCGTTCATGGCGGCCGCAGAAAGGGCCTCCTGGCTTTTGGTGGTGAATTTGACGTCCAAAGAGAGCTCCCTTTCTGGAGTAGAACCAAGGATTACAAAGTTGAGTCTACTACGCTCAACTTTGGATTGGCCCGACTGTGTTCCATGTTTGCCCACGGCGAAACTGCTGTCCAGCCCTGGGCGTGGGCCGCGCCCACGTCCGCCATCCGCACCCACTCCCGCCAAGCGCACCCGAACCGGCAACGTCCCGCGCCCGTTCCCGCCGGGCGCACCCGTACGAGCGGGTGCGCACGGCGGAAAGTGGTGCGCACCTCTCCACGAACCCAGGAAGCGTTCCGGAAAAGGAAAAGTAGGCTGGGGCCATGGAACCCATTGCCTCGGCACAAGAGCTGGAAGAACTGATCGGACTCCCCTTGGATCGCGTGCGGAGGAAGGTCCGCAGTTCGCTCAGCGACTTCGACCGGCAATGGCTCGCGGCCAGCCCCTTCTGCGTCATTTCGACGGCGGACGCTCAAGGTCGCGTCGACGCCTCACCGAAGGGAGACCCCGCCGGGTTCATCGAGGTCCTGGACGGCACGACGATCGCCATCCCTGAGCGGCCCGGCAACAAACTCGCCTTCGGCTTCCGCAACATCCTGGTGAACCCGAACATAGGGATCCTTTCAGTTGTTCCAGGGCGCACGGACACCCTCCGCATCAATGGTCAGGCCCGGCTCGTCAGGGACGCGGAGTTCTTTGATCGCATGGTGGTCAAAGGGCATCGGCCCCGCGTTGCCATTGTTGTCTCCGTGGAGGAGGTCTTTACGCACTGCGGCAAGGCCTTCATGCGCAGCGGACTGTGGGAACCGGATTCGTGGGACAGCGAAGGGCTGCCCTCGATTGCCGCGCTTTCCCAGGCCTACACCCAGCCGGAGACCCCGTTGGCCGACTTGGAGTCCTACTACGGGCCGGCATATGCGGAGCGGATGTACAAGGAGTAGCGCCGGGCGCGAGGCGGCGCGCACGGCCGTCGTGCGCATCCCGAAGGTAAGCGAAAGCGATCCGTAAGCATTGACCCATGGCCCGCAGGGGACGCCCGCAGTACCCTGATCCAGGGAGAGAGTCTCAGGCGCGAAGGAGCGTCCCATGGAATGGATCCGTCCGGACAACCCGGACTATGACGAAACCCGAAAACTCTTCAATGCAATGATCGACCGCAGGCCGGCCGTCATCGCCAGATGCTCCAGTCCCGGCGAGGTGGCAGAGGCC
Organism: Paenarthrobacter sp. NPDC058040; assembly: GCF_042885775.1. NCBI lineage: Bacteria > Bacillati > Actinomycetota > Actinomycetes > Micrococcales > Micrococcaceae > Paenarthrobacter > Paenarthrobacter sp. NPDC058040. Next base: position 18,930 of record NZ_JBHVRN010000026.1, on the reverse strand, counting down.
CTCAAGTACGCCCGCGCGCACAACCTGGACGTCGCCGTCAGATCGGGTGGGCACTCGGTGGCCGGCATGTCCACCAACGACGGCGGACTTGTGGTCGATGTCCGGCCCATGAAGTCCGTCAGTGTGGACCCGGAGGCCAAGACCGTCACTGCCGGAGGCGGGCTCACGTGGGGCGAATTCGATCGGGCCACGCAGCAGCACGGATTGGCGGTCACGGGAGGCCGGGCCTCGACCACGGGCGTTTCAGGCTTCACGCTGGGCGGCGGCTCGGGTTGGCTGGAGCGCTCCTTCGGATTTGCCTGCGACAACCTGCTCTCCGTGGATCTGGTCACTGCATCCGGGGACCTCGTGACCGCGAGCGCGCACGAGAACCCCGAGCTGTTCTGGGCCCTGCATGGCGGCGGCGGAAACTTTGGGGTGGCTACATCGTTCACGTTCCAACTGCACGACCTCGGCCCGACCGTGATGGCCGGACTGACGCTGTTCCCGGGCGAGGCAGCCACGGACCTGACCCGGGCCTACCGCCAGATTGCCTTGGACGCACCGGATGCCGTTGGCACAGCGCTCGTCTACCTGACAGCACCTCCGGAAGAGTTCGTACCAGAGGACATGGTGGGCAAGCTGGCCGTCGGCATGGCCTATTTGTACGCGGGCGACGTGGAGGAGGGCGCGGAGTATGCCAAACCCTTCAAGGAACTTGGACCCACCGTGGACCTCGTAGGCCCCATGGGCTACGCCGACTTCCAGTGCATGATCGACGATCCTCCCGACCACTACAACTACTGGAGCGCCGACTACCACGACGAACTCAGCGACGAAGCCTTGGATATTGTTGTGGACTCTGCCCGGCGGCTGCCCAGCGCGCACTCGGAACAACTGATCGGGCGCTGGGGTGGGGCGGTGGCAGGACCGGCCGCGGACAATACTCCGTTGCTGAACCGCGGCGCGGCCTGGGTATCGCATCCGTTCGGCTTGGCCGAAACACCGGAGGGTGGGCAGGAAGCCAAGGCCTGGGTGAAGCAGTTCAGGAAGGACATCGCCCCGCACACAACCGGTGGGGTGTGGCTGAACTTCATTGGGGACGAAGGCCAGGACCGGATCGTGGCTGCCTACGGAGAGCAGAACTACCGGAGGCTCTCCAAGGTCAAAGCCCAATTCGATCCCGACAACACCTTCAGGGGCAACCAGAACATCCTGCCAGCAGAGCACTAACACTCCTTCCCAGTTGCCGTGATCAGCACCGGCAGAGAAGCCCGTGTTTCCGGGGTGGTGGTTCGGCGGTAGACACACCCCGATGGCCGGCAACTGGGAAGGATCGTCCACCCCGCCCGTTCCGTCGGTAGCCGCCGGAAAACTACACTGTGCCCATGGCCGTATACGTCGATCCACCGCTCTGGCCCGCCCACGGGACCGTGTTCTCCCACCTGGTCTCGGACAAGTCACTCGACGAGCTGCATGCCTTCGCGGCGGCGGCCGGAGTTCCAGAGAGGGCTTTCGACGGCGACCACTACGACGTGCCCGAGCGGCGGTATGACGACCTGGTCAAGGCGGGCGCCATCCCCGTGGAAGCCCGCGTGCTGGTGCGCAAACTCATCGCCAGCGGACTCCGGATCCCTGCCCGTGAACGGAACAAGGCCCTCACTGTCCCGCTGATGGAACGCTGGAACAGTACCTTCCCCGGCCACGAGGAACTGGGGTTGGAGTTGCTGGAACGCTGGGGTGAGGACAGCCGGAAATACCACGGCCGGACCCACTTGCTCGCGGTCCTGGAAGCGTTGGATGTGTTGACGGAACCCGCCCTTCCCGCGCGGACCGTTTGCCTTGCGGCTTGGTTCCACGACGCGGTCTACGAGGGCATCGCGGGCCAGGATGAGGAGGAGTCGGCCCGGCTCGCCGAAGACCGGTTGGCCTCTGCGGGCTTGGCCCCGGGCGACGTGGCAGAGGTTGCGCGCTTGGTCCGGTTGACGGACAAACACAGCCCCGAACCGGGCGACCACGCCGGAGCACTCCTGTGCGACGCGGACTTGTCCGTACTCGGGGGCGACGAACAGTCGTATGCCAGGTATGTGGCGGCCGTCCGCGAAGACTACGCCCACGTCAGCGACGCCGACTTCGCGAACGGGCGCGCCGCCGTCGTGCGCCACCTGCTGGGGCTGGACCCGCTCTTCCACGGCGACCGCGCCAAGGCCCTGTGGCTGGACGCCGCCCGGCGCAATCTGGCAGCCGAACTGGCATGAGCGAACCGGGAGCGCCGGAACGGCAACTGACGTATTCGGTGCGTTTTGAGTGGGGGCTCGACGGCGCCCGCGCCATAGTGCCGCACGCTGACCTGGCGGTGGTGGTTGACGTCCTCTCATTCACCACGTGCGTGAGCGTTGCGGTGGACCGCGGCGCTTCCGTGTACCCGTACCCGTGGCGGGATGCTTCGGCCAGCGAGTTCGCGGTCCACCATGGTGCTGCGCTGGCGGGACCGCGGGGTTCGGAAGGTTTGAGCCTGTCGCCGCTGAGCATCCGTCATGCAACGCATTTGGAACGGGTGGTGCTGCCTTCGCCCAACGGTTCGGCACTGAGTCATGAACTGGCAGCGTCAGCAGGGCAAGTGGTGGCCGTTTGCTTGCGCAACGCTGCCGCCACCGCCGACTGGGTGCACGCCACCCTGCCGGAGGATGCCGTGATTGCCGTGATAGCGGCAGGTGAGAAGTGGACCAGCGGCTCGTTGCGCCCCGCGTTGGAGGACCAGCTTGGCGCTGGCGCTTTCATTGCGGGACTGGCGGCGGCGGGCCGGCGGAACTTTGCCCCCGAGGCTGAATCTGCGGCAGCGGCCTTCGATGCCGCGGAACCGCGACTCGCTGCTGTGCTGCGAGGGTGCTCGAGTGGGCGAGAACTCGTAGACCGCGGGTTCGCGGAGGACGTTGCCATCGCCGCTGAGCTGGACGGCAGTTCCGTGGTCGCGTTGCTGCGGGACGGGGCGTTCCGAGCTGCTTGAGGGTTGCCCGTAGACTAGGAGGTGTGACCTCCTACCTCTTTGCCGCGCCCCCGCTAGCCAAGCCCGATGTAGAGCACGTGCTCGCGGTCCGTGGCATCGGGGGGGGCTACCGGCAGTACCGGATTCCGGCATTGGCGGTCAGCACTTCCGGAACCCTCCTGGCCGCGTACGACGGCAGGCCCAACCTCGACGACCTGCCCAACACCATCGACCTGTTGCTCCGCCGCAGCGAGGACAACGGCGTCACGTGGGAAGAGCAGCAAGTTGTCCGCACCGGCACCGGCCTTCACGGCTACGGCGATCCGAGCCTCCTGGTGGACACCGTGACAGGGCGGATCTTCATGTTCCATGCCGCCGGGACGCACGCGGGCTTCTTTGAAGCCGTGCCCGGACTGGATCCGGATAGCGACGTCCAGCACGCTGATGTCAGCTTTTCCGACGACGACGGCGACACCTGGCAGCATCGTCGGCTCACCGCCTCGCTCAAAACGGTTCACGAAGGAACCACGGGGTTGTTTGCTGCCGCGGGGCAAGGCATCTGCGTTCATACCGGCCCGCATAAAGGCAGGCTGGTACAGCAATACGTGCTGTTGGTGGACGGCGAAATCCAGGCGGCATCGGCGTACAGCGACGACCACGGAGAAACATGGAGTTTGGGCGCACTGATCGGAGCCGGCGTTGGCGGTGTGGGACCCAACGAGAACAAAGTAGTGTGCTTGGCGGACGGTCGCCTGCTGCTGCACTCCCGGGCCACGCCGTGCCGTTTGTCTGCGCTGTCCCACGATGGCGGACAGACCTGGAGTCCCCTGGAACCCGTTCCCGAGCTGCCGGATCCCAGCGACAACGGATCCCTTGCCCGCTTTGATGGCCTGCCTGGTTTTGAATCCTTGGCTTCCGTTGAGACCTCCGATTGGCTCATCGCGACGAACAACCAGGATCCCCATCTGCGACGCAACACCGTCCTGAGCCTCTCCCCGGACAACGGGATCACCTGGCCGGCAAAGCTCGTTATGTGTGAGGGCAGCTCTGCGTACTCCACGGCGACACGGCTGCCCGACGGCGACATCGGGGTCCTATACGAGCGCCAGGGCTACCGGGAAATCGTGTTCGCTTCGGTCCCTGCGGAGCAGCTGACCCGCCAGTTGGCTGAAAGCCGGGAACCCCTTCCCCGGGAGGAGCCGCTCACCTTTCACCTGGAACTGCGCTCCATTACGCCGGGGCGCCCGGCGGAGTGGCAAAACGCGGGGGAATTCCATGTGATTCCATCCAATAGCGACGGCCTGTGGGACGTCCAGACCTGGAAAGAAATCGGGCAAGGGTACGTCGGCCAGGACCAGGTTCTTGGAACCCGCGAAGCGCAGGACCTCAACTACGGCCCCATCATTCCCGGCTACAAAGCCGGGGACATCCTGGCCTTCACCGGACGGATCCGCAACGACGGCACTGAGCCGCTAGCCGCCGTCGTACTTCACGGACCGCACCGGGAGCACTTCGCGGCCGTTCGATTGGCGCCGGGCGAGCACTCTCTCTACTTCACGCCGAGCTACACCGTCACGGAGTCGGACCTGCTCACGGACACGCTGGAACTCAACTTCGCGGCAGAGTCCGACGGCGGGTCGGTACGTGTGGAGCGGGCGTTCCGTTTCGATCTACGCACCGGAGATGTGGTCGCCATTTAGCGGTAGCTGCTGACGAACGGCTGGTTGGTGGGAACGATCTGCTTGCCGAGGGGCATCAGCGAGACGGGGATCAGCTTCAGGTTGGCGATGGCCAGAGGGATGCCGATGATCGTAATGGCCATGGCCACGGCGGTGACCACGTGCCCGATCGCAATCCAGATGCCTGCCACCAAGAGCCAGATGACGTTGCCAAGCAGCGCGAAGACACCGGTTCCACCCGGCTTCTCCACCACCATCCGGCCGAACGGCCACAGACAGTACGCACCAATCCGGAACGAGGCAATACCCCATGGAATGGTCACGATGAGGACGCAGCAAATGATTCCTGCGGCGAAGTAACCGAGGGCCAGCCAGAAGCCGCCAAAAACCAGCCAAATGATGTTGAGCAGAGTTTTCATGTCCCCATTCTCTCGTGCGGGGAGGCCAAAAAGCCTAGGGGTCTGCCCTGACTGGCCCCTGACTTCCGGAGCCCACCCTCCCCACCCACCCACCCACCCCGGACGCTCTCTCACGAAACACCCCCTTCCGGGCGGACGCTCTCTCACCAAACACCCCCTTCACGCGGACGCTCTCTCACTGTGCCCACGACCAGACAGCCGGGGTGATAGAGCGATCCGAATATTGGGCGGTTTGGTGAGAGAGCGTCGGTTTTGTCGGAGCGTCGGCCTAGACTCGGTCACACGGCAGCGCCCGCGCCCGGCCCGTTCGGCGCCCCGGCATCCATGAACTACTCACCAAGGAGCACCATGAGCACGGCACAGCACACGCTTACCCTGACCCGCGACTTCGACGCCCCGCGCGAGAAGGTGTTCGAGGCTTGGATGGAGCCCGAGCAGCTCACCAAGTGGTTCGGCCCCGTGGAAGTGGATGCTCCCCTGGAAAAGATCATCGTCGAGCCCAGAATCGGTGGGGTCTGGCAAGTGGTCATGGCTTGGACGGACGATAACGGTCAGCAGGAAGCGCCGATTGAAGCCGTCATCACTGAGTTGGACGCCCCTGGCCTGCTCGTAGCAAAGGCCAAAGCCGCACCTGGCGCCGACCACGAGTACGAGGAAATGCACCTCGAATTCGAAGATCTGGGCGGCAACCGCACCAGGATGCACCTGACCCAGGGTCCGTTCGCATCCGAAGAGTGGGTGGAAATGACACGGGACGGCTGGGGCACGTCATTCGACAAGTTGGACGCAACGCTCGGATAGCTGGTGAGCGAGGGTCCGCCCCAAACGGCCGTTTCGTGAGAGAGGATCCGGCCAAAGCGGCCGTTTCGTGAGAGAGGATCCGGCCAAAGCGGCCGTTTCGTGAGAGAGGATCCGGCCAAAGCGGCCGTTTCGTGAGAGAGGGTCCGGACCAACCGGCCGTTTCGTGAGAGAGCGTCCGGCTCAAACGGCCGTTTCGTGAGAGAGGGTCCGGCCCAAGCGGCCGTTTGGTGAGAGAGCGTCAGGATTTGACGGCTTGGACGAACGCCCGGACCTTGGCCAGGTCCTTCACTCCGCGGGATGACTCCACCCCGGAGGACACATCCACGCCCCAGGCACCGGCGTCGGAAGCAGCAGACGAAACGTTCCCGGGTTCAAGGCCACCGGCCAACAACCAGGATCGTCCGTCGAGCCCCTTTTCGCGAACAGTCGCGTAATCCCAGGCTTCGCCCGAGCCCGGCACCGCGGCGTCGATCAGGAACAGGTCTTCGCCCAGATCACCGAACTCCTCCTGGGAGGCACCCATGGTGACTGCGCGGATGAGCCGCATGCCGGCGTCGTGCACTGTTTTGACGTCAGCCGCACTCCGGTGACCATGCAACTGAACCCAGGACAGGCCGGCCTCCCGTGCAACGGCAACGGCGTCCGCGGCGGACTCATGCCGGAAAACACCGACGGCCCGCACGGAGGCAGGCACCAGCGGAAGCAATGAACGGACAGTGGCCGGACTGACTTCGCGTGGGCTCGTCGTCAGGACGAAACCGACGGCGTCCGCCCCGGCGTCGACCGCTTCGCGCACGGATTCGGGCGTGCTCAAACCACACACTTTAACGAACATTCCGTGCCTCCAGCCGCCACGCGCCAAACAATCCTCTTATGACGTTAGCAAGTCACGCCCTCCACCGTTGAACCGCACTCCCCTACTAGGCTGGATGGATGGAGATCATCCGCTTTGCAGACATCCACCCCGAGCCGTGGCGCAATGGCGGCGGGGTGACCCGCGAACTCGCGAGCCATCCAAAGGCCGCATCGGCGCAGGACGGCGCGTGGGATTGGCGCATCAGCATCGCCGACGTCTCCAAAGCCGGCGACTTTTCGAGCTTCCCGGGCATGGAACGGGTCCTGACCATCATCGACGGCGAGCTCATGGTCCTCACCGTGGACGGGACCGAGCACCCGCTGGAGAAGTACCGCCCGTTCCGGTTCTCGGGCGAAGCCCCGTCCTCGGCCACGCTGCCCACCGGCGACATCCGCGACCTCAACGTCATTGCGCGGGCCGATAAGTTCAAGGGCTACGCGTCGATCGTGGAGATCTCCAAGAAGCGCCCCCATCCCGTCTTCGAGGGCCAGTTCGCGGTGCTGCTCGAGGGCAAGGCAACGGTGGTGCCCGGCGCAGCGGAAACGCCCGACGACGGCGAGCCGGCTCCCGCCGTCGAGGAACCCGTGGAGCTTTCGCGTTACGACGCCGTAGTGGGCTCCGACGTCCGCAGCCCGGAGATCTCCGGGCGTGGATTCGTCGCGGTCATTTCCATCGACCACGTCTAAGCGGTGACATTAACCACCAGAGGTGGCCACCATGCTCGGGAGTTGCTAGCCTGAAACCAAGGTTCCGCTCTGGGACCTCCGGACGACGGTTCAGTACCCGGCACGCGACAAGACTGGCCAAAGGATCTGTCATGTCGTGGTTAATCCTCATTCTTTCCGGCGCACTTGAGGCCGTCTGGGCCGCAGCCCTTCACCGTTCCAAGGGCTTCCGCAAGCCCGTCCCCACCATCGTCTTCCTGGTGTCGGTCATTGCCAGCACCGGCGGACTCGCGATCGCGATGCAATCCATCCCCACCGGTACGGCCTATGCCGTGTGGGTTGGCGTGGGTGTGGTGCTCACTTCGGCTTACGCCATGGTCACCAAGGTTGAACGTCCGACGGCGGCACGTCTGTTGCTGCTCGCAGGTATCGGGGCGTGCGTGGTCGGCCTGAAGGTGGTGGCGTAGCCATGACGACGGGAACCACCACCCAGCGCTCAACCAAGACCGGCATTTTCTGGCTGGTTCTCCTGGCCTCGGCCATCCTTGAAGCTGTATGGGCCACCGCATTGGGCCTGTCCAACGGCTTCACTCAACTTGCTCCCACGCTCGTCTTTGCCGTGACCGCCACACTGAGCATGATCGGACTCGGCATCGCCGTAAAACGGATTCCACTCGGGACGGCCTATGCCGTCTGGGTGGGAATTGGTGCAGCGCTGACTGTTGGTTGGGCCATGATCACCGGCGTCGAACCTGCGAGTCCGCTGAAGCTGCTCTTTATCGCGGGAATCGTGGGGTGTGCTGCCGGGTTGAAGGCCCTGCCGGCCAGTAAGACCGGGAACGACCCCGAATAGCCCTCCGGGCTGGGAGTCCCTTTCGACGGCTCGCTGCGCGTTAGACGGTTCCTCCCGTCTAACGCGCAGCGAGCCATCGAATCGGGCCCGGAATACCCGCGGCATATGCGGAGTTCACGCCTAGGAAAGCCCTTCACAGCACAACGCATTGGAGACATTCATGGCTGCAGTACACCTCGGCGACGGCCTCACCGTCAGCCCGCTCGGTTTCGGGGGCATGGCCCTCACACCGGTCTACGGGGGCATCGATCCGACCGAAGGACTCAACACGCTCCGGCACGCAGTGGACGCGGGCATCACGTTCATCGACACAGCCGATGTCTACGGGGCCGGCAGCAACGAGGAACTCGTCGGGAAGCTCCTGAACGGACGCCGTGACGAGATCCAGTTGGCCACGAAGTTCGGAATAGAGGGCAACCCCGCGGACGGGTACACGGGTGTCCGCGGGGATGCGCCCTACGTCAAGCAGGCGGTGGAAGCGAGCCTCCGCCGCCTGGACACTGACGTCATTGACCTCTACTACCTGCACCGCCGCGACCTCCGCGTTCCGATTGTGGAAACCGTGGAGGCCATGGCGGAGCTGGTCCGTGAGGGCAAGGTCCGGCACCTCGGACTGTCCGAAGTGACAGCCGAGGAGCTCAGGCAGGCCAACGCCGTCCATCCCATTGCCGCGGTCCAGAGTGAATGGTCCATCTGGAGCAGGGATGTTGAGCAACACGTTGTTCCTGCAGCCAAGGAGCTTGGCGTTGGGTTCGTGCCGTATTCGCCGCTGGGCCGCGGGTTCCTCACGGGAACCGTCAGCGCGGGCGACCTCGGCGAGAACGACTTCCGCCATAAGATCCCCCGGTTCGGCGAAGGAGCCCTTGATGCCAACCAGGCTGTGGTTGGCGCCGTTCGGGAGGTAGCCGCGCAACTCGAAGCTACCCCGGCGCAAGTGGCCTTGGCATGGCTCTTTGAACAGGGCCGCCGGATCGGAATTCCGGTGGTTCCCATCCCCGGCACGCGCAAAACGCACCGGATCGACGAGAACCTGGGGGCGCTGTCCCTGCAACTGGGAACAACACAACTTGAGGTACTCGACCAGGCCGCCAACGCCGTCGTGGGTTCACGCTCCGCCGACCCCAACTGGGTGTCGCAGGGCCGCGAAGCCAACCACGTAGGCTGAACGCATGGATTCGCTTATTCACTCACTCCGCGACGTCACCATCCGGAGCATTTCAGTCAGCGAGATGAACAACAACGTGTACCTGCTCACGTCCAAAGCGACGGGTGCACAATTGTTGATCGACGCAGCCGACGACCTTCCAGCCATCCAGCAACTGCTCCAAGACAGCGCCGCCGACACGTCCGAGCCAACCAAGCTGCTCCGGATCGCCACCACCCACCAGCACTGGGACCACGTCCGGGCGCTCCCGGAGCTGGTGAAGGTTGCCGGGGCCACCACCTCAGCGGGAACGGACGACGCCGATGCGTTGCCCGTTCCGGTGGATGTCCGGCTTGGTCACGGCGACGTTGAGCGGTTCGACGACTTCGAGATCCGGGCAGTCCACCTGCGTGGGCACACACCGGGTTCGATCGCGTTCGTGTACCAGGATCCGGAAGGGCCTGCCCACATCTTCAGTGGCGACTCGCTGTTTCCAGGCGGCGTCGGCAACACACAGAACGATTCCGTACGTTTCACATCACTGTTGAACGACGTCACGGAACGACTGTTCGATGCCTACCCGGATGACACGTTGGTGCACCCCGGCCACGGCTTGCCCACGACCCTCGGGACCGAGCGGCCCCACTTGGAAGAGTGGCGCGCCCGCGGCTGGTAGAGCACTCGTTGCGGGGCCTGCTCTGCGCACCATTCCTACGAAATAGAGCGCCGAGCGGGCCTCACAACGTTGCTTCCAAACTTGCGGGGCCTGCTCTGCGCGCCATTCCTAAGGAATAGAGCGCGGAGCGGGCCTCACAACGTGGGTGGGTCGGACCTTAGCGGCCGCGGCGCTCGTTGGAGGCCGGAGCCGAGGCACGGCGCGGACCACTGCGGGCGGGACGACCCGAGCCGGATCCACCGCGTCCGGAGTTACCCGAACCGTAGGATCCACCCGACGTTCCGCCGGTGTTCGAGGACCACACGGCCTTGTTTCCGGACGAACGAGTAGTCGTGGCCGAGGCCGAACGCGGAGCAGAAGCCGAAGCCGGACGCTGCCCACCGGAGGCACGCTGACCGGTAGCCGGGCGACCGCTGCGGCTGTTCTGGCCCTGCGAGCCGGGAACGTCGTTGCGGTGCGTGGCACCCGACTTGCCGCGACCGCGCGGGGTGCGGGCGACGTCGTCGTTCATTGCCGCGCGACGTTCGGCGCGGCTCAGGTCCGTGCGGACCGGCTCGGCCGCGACCTTGCCACGGCCACCGCGACCGCCACGGCCACCCGCGGTGGGTGCAGCCTGGCCGGAGCGGCGGGCACGCTTGCGCTGCGCGTTGGCGCCAGTGGACGAACCGCCGCCCTGCTGCGGGAGCTTCGCCGCGAGCAGTGCCGCACGGGTACGGGGGTCAACCTTGTCCGCGACGTCACCCACGAGCTCGGCAACCAGCGGAGAATTCGCCGTCACGCGTTCGAAGTTCACGTCAACGCCGGCGGCGCGCATGAGCTTCTTGACGTCCTGCTGCTGCTCCGGGAGGGTCAGCGTGACCACGGTGCCATCCGAACCGGCGCGGGCCGTACGGCCGGAGCGGTGCAGGTAAGCCTTGTGCTCTGTGGGCGGGTCCACGTGGATAACGAGTTCGACGTCGTCCACGTGCACGCCACGGGCAGCGACGTCGGTAGCCACCAGGACCCGGACCTCACCGCTGGAGAACTCGGCCAGGTTACGGTCGCGGGCGTTCTGCGACAGGTTGCCGTGCAGATCCACGGCGGGGATGCCGGCGTCCGTCAGGGTCTTGGCAAGCTTGCGGGCGTGGTGCTTGGTCCGCATGAAGAGGACGCGGCGGCCGGCACCGGAGGCCAGTTCGACGATGAGCTGCTTCTTGACGGTCTGGTCGTTGACCACCAGGACGTGGTGTTCCATGGTGGTGACGGCGGCCTGGGGATCGTCCACGGAGTGTGTCAGCGGGTTGGACAGGTAACGGTTGACCAGCTTGTCAACACCGTTGTCCAGCGTCGCGGAGAAGAGCAGGCGCTGACCCTGCTTGGGGGTCATGTCCATGAGCTTCTTGACCACCGGGAGGAAGCCGAGGTCTGCCATGTGGTCTGCCTCGTCCAGGACGGTGACCTCAACAGCCTCAAGCGTCAGGATGCGCTGGCGGATCAGGTCTTCGAGGCGGCCCGGGCAGGCGATGACGATGTCGACGCCGGCACGCAGCGCCTTCTCCTGGCGAGCCTGGGAGATGCCGCCGTAGATCACCGTGGTGTTCAGGCCCATGGCCTTGGCCAGCGGCTCCACCGTGGCGTTGATCTGGGTGGCAAGCTCGCGGGTCGGAGCAAGGACCAGGCCCATGGGGCGGCCGGGCTTGCGGAAGTAGCCTGCCTCGCGCTCGGCCAAGCGGGCCACGAGCGGGATGGCGAAAGCGATGGTCTTGCCGGAGCCGGTGCGGCCACGGCCCAGGACGTCGCGGCCTGCGAGCGTATCCGGGAGGGTCTTCACCTGGATGGGGAATGCCTCTTCGATGCCGTCTGCGGCGAGGGAGTCAGCAATGGCCTTGGGCGTGCCAAGGGCAGCAAAAGTAGTCATGTACTTCATGTCTTTCGGGCGGTGTCCTGTTGCGGACATCGGCCCCCGACGCCGGTTGGGCCAGGGGTTCGCCGAGGAAAAGTCAGGTGGTCTACCGGTTCGCTGCAGCAGCGGTGGCCGGGACCAAATGGAACGCGTTCATCGACGCAGGATGTGCCTCTCACATGAAAAATGCCCCGTCGCGCAGCCTGTCAGGCCACCTGCTTCAGGGCGTCACCGCACATCAAGTGTTCCCAGTCTAGCAGTGTCCGCGGTTTCCCCTTGCATCGCCCCCCTGCACACCTGCGTTGCGGGGCCCGCTCTACGTGCTTTCGGGCGTTCAAAGGGCGCAAAGCGGGCCCCACAACGGAGTGAGGTTAAGGGTGGTTGGCGAGCTCAGCTTGGGCGTCCGGGGCTTGGGACAGCGCGGGACGGGTGGCGACGCGCGGTGCCACCACAACCCCGACGACGGCGATGATCGCCGTCAGTGCGAAGACCGCCGCAAACGAGTCCGTCGTCGTGAATGCCGCGAAGACAAGTCCCGTAGAGGCGAGCGCCAAGGCACCACCGAGCGAATCGGAGATGGACATGGCGGCGCTGTTGAAGCCTTGGTTCTCCTTGGTGGAGAGAGCCAGGGTCATCACGCTGAGCCGGGGGTACATGAGCCCCATGCCAAAGCCGGCAAAGAGCCAGCCACCAATAGCAAGGACCGGTGGAAGGTTCAGGGCAGCCGTAACGAACGCCAGGGCGATGGCTGCCAGCACCAGGAACGCCCCAACCCGCACGGCGAACGCGTCAGCCAGCCGCGACCCCAGCCTCCCCTGTAAGGCCGATGCCCCGGCCCACGCCAGTGCGGCACCGGTCAGCGTGAGTCCGGCGAACGTTGGCGTAAACGCGTAGCGCTCCGTCAGCAGGTAGGGAAGGTAGACCTCGGCGCCGAAAAACGCCGCCGAAGCGAGGCCACGGGACAGGATGACGCTCGGCAGCCCCCGCCGGGCCATCAGGGTTCCGCGGGGAACCAAGGGACGGACGGCCACCACAGCAAGGACAAGCGCGACGGCGGCAATCGCCCCGCCCACGCCCGGAACCTCGGCTGACAGGTTCAGTCCCAAGACAGTCAACGCGGCAAGTGCGGCCCAGCCCATGCGTCCGAAGGCCCACGGTACGGGTTCGGTTTGAGTGGCAGGCGCCATCCCCCGCATGGCCGGAACCACCATGGCCAGCGCGGGAACCACCAAGCCGACGACGCCCAGGAACACCCAGTGCCAACTGCTGAGCTGCGCCACGACTCCTGCTGCGAACGGCCCAACCAGTGAAGGAACCACCCAGGACGCGGCGAAGGCGGCGAAGATCTTAGCGTGCAGCACCGGCGGGTAGATCCTGGCCACCAGGACGTAAAGCGCAACGGTCATCGCACCGCCGCCGAGCCCTTGGACCAGCCTGCCCAGCACCAGCATCTCCATGGTCAAGGCAGTACCGGCAATCAGGAGGCCCGCCACGAACAGCGCCACGGAGGCATACAGCGGTGCCCGAGGCCCACGACGGTCCGACCAGTTGCCCGCGCCCACCATACCCATCACACCCGTAGCCAACGGACCCGCGAAGGCCAGCGCATAAAGGCTGGCGCCATTCAGGTCCCGGCTCACCACCGGCATGATGGTGGTCACCGCGAGCGACTCGAAGGCGCTCAGGAACACAAGCGCGCAGGTGCCAACGGTGGCCAGGAGGTAGGGACGGCGCAGAATACCGGCCGTGGAGGTGTCAGAGGTCATGGACGCAACCCTAGAACCTCAACTAATGTTGAGGTCAATCCACCACGCCCGGCACCGGGAGGTCCGACCATGCCGCAAGTCGAAGGCAGCATCCACCGTGCCCTGAGCATCGGTGAACTGTCCGAGCGGAGTGGTGTCTCGCCGTCGGCCCTTCACTTCTACGAACGCAACGGGCTCATCACGGCCGAACGGACACCGGGCAACCAACGGCGGTATGCACGCGAGACGCTGCGCCGCGTCGCTTTCATCAAGACCTCCCAGCGCGTGGGCTTGCCGCTCAAGGACATCCGCGAAGCGTTGGACTCGTTGCCGAACGGCCGCACTCCCACCAAGCGGGACTGGACCCGACTGTCCCTGCGCTGGCGCAAAGAGCTCGACGAACGGATCGCTGCCTTGCAGCACCTGCGGAACGACCTGGATGGATGCATCGGCTGCGGGTGCCTGAGCCTGAAATCGTGCACCCTGCAGAACCCGTCCGACGAACTCGGGGCGACAGGCGCAGGGGCGCAGCGGTGGAGTGCGCCCAACTGACTGGCAGTAGTGGTTGTTCTGAGCCCTTCGAAAACAACCCCTAATGCCAGTTAGTTGGGTTTGCCGAAACGGCAACGAGGCTTGCCTCCCATTGGCGGCACCCGGCACGCTTGAGCCATGGCTGAACACACTCACGACGGCGGCACCCACCAGCACGGCGACCAGCAAGGCCGTTTGAACCTCCACGAAGACGCAGACAACGCCGTGGACATGTGGGACGGAATGTACAGGGAGCGCCCGAAAATCTGGAGCGGCAACCCCAACCCCCAACTGGTGGTCGAAGCGGGCAGCCTGGAACCGGGGACGGCCCTGGACTTGGGCTGCGGCGAGGGCGGGGACGCCATTTGGCTCGCCAAGCAAGGCTGGCAAGTCACAGCAATGGACGTTTCCGCGGTTGCACTGGAGCGGGGAGCCGAGCATGCCGCAGAGAACGGCCAGCAGGACCGCATCACCTGGCAGCAACAGGATCTTGCCGAGTGGACTCCCGAGCCGGTGTTCGACTTCGTCTCGGCCCAGTTCCTCCACTCCCCCTTACTGCCATGGCGCGACTCAACGGCAAAGGCAGCAGCGGCGGTAGCTCCGGGCGGGACACTGCTGATCGTTGGACACCACCCGCATGGCCTGGCGCCGTGGGGGAACCACCACGCACCGGGCATGTTCTACACGCCGGACGAGCTCACGGAATCACTCGGCCTGGAGCAGGGGCCATGGACTGTTGAGGTCACGGAAGCCCGGGAGCGCACCATCGAAGATCCGGAGGGCAATCCCGCGACCATCCTGGACACTGTCCTTCGGGCCACGAAGAGGGCCTGACCCGGCTGGCCCGACTCGTGACCGCGGCACCCACCCCGAGTGCTGCGGTGGGCACCCAGGCCGACTGCCGTCGTCGTACCTATACGAAATCCGGTAGCAGTTCTCCGTAAGGTGCCACCACTTTGCCCGTTGCCGTCGAGTCCGGGTTGAGCATCCAGCCCACACGCTTGGCGGTGTTGAGCATGACGACGCTCTCCACGAGTTCCACGCCGGGGATGCGCTGTTGGATGGCCAACTCCATCTCCATGACCTCGGCCAGCGTGCGGAGCCACATGATCATGGTGAAGTTGGTGCGGCCTGTGGTGGAGGCGGAGAAGCGGACGTTCCTGATGGCGCGGAGTTCGGTTGCGGCGGCCTCGTGCTGTCCGGCGGGGACGTTGGCGAACCACTGCACGGTGACCGGGTAGCCGGAAAACTTCTGGGCGATCTCGCAGCGGAAGGACAGCATCCTGCTGGCGAGCACGCGACCCAGTTGGCGCTGCACCGTGGCAGGATGCCGGCCCAGTGCCCTCGCGATTTCGGCCGCCGAGGCTCGTCCATCACGGGCGAGGAACGGGATGAGGGCCAGATGGCTTTCCGGCAGCGGGACCACAATGGCGTCGGGAGCCGAGGGATTGGCGGACTCGGGTCCGGCGAGCGCACGGAGGGCCTGCTGTTCAGCTTTGCTCAGCACATTCAATCGCCACGCATAGCCGCTCGTGTGGATCCGCGTGCAGAGGGACGTGTGGTACTTGATCAGCCCCCGGACTTCCTTGAGCCGTGGGAGCAGATTGGTGCTGAACTGGTCCAGGTCCTCCGTGATGACGGTCAGGGTCAGGTCGCGGTTGCTCGCGGCTTCCTCCACGGTGATCACCTCCGGAAGTTCGGCCACGGCAGCGGTCACCTCGGGCCGCAGGTTCATATCGCAGTCGATGTCCACCATGGCCAGGCACATGTTCTTCGGATCACCCATGAGGTGGGCGGTAGTCCACGCTGCACCGACGGCCCTCAACCGGTCCCATCGCGCCGCCAAGGTGGTGGCGTGGACACCCAGGACCTCGCCGGCGTCGGACCAGCTGATACGGGGTGAAATCTGCAAGGCGTTGATGAGGCGCAGATCTTCTTCGCTGAGTTCCATAGGTCAATTCTCTCCCATGGGTGCATGAATCCTGTGTTTCGTGATCAAGGATGCGTATTTCCAGATGTTTTCGGGACTGTGAATCAGGTCACCTCAGAATGGCATGAGGAACCCGTAGCCGAGCACCACAGGAGAACGAATGACCATCGCCGCCGACGCCAAGGAACTGCAGGAGGACATCGTCCGCCTTCGCCACGATCTCCACCGCGAACCGGAAATCGGCCTGCAACTCCCCCGCACCCAGGAAAAGGTGCTCAGGGCGCTGGATGGACTCCCGTACGAAATCACGCTGGGCAAAGACACGACGTCGGTCACCGCCGTCCTGCGCGGCGGCGCGGCCCACGCTTCAGCCGAGAAGCCCGTGGTCCTCCTGCGCGCCGACATGGATGGCCTGCCCGTCCAGGAAACCACCGGCGTCCACTACACCTCCCGTGTTGACGGAGCGATGCATGCCTGCGGACACGACCTCCACACGTCCATGCTTGCCGGAGCCGCCACCCTGCTGGCCGAGCGTCGTGAGCAGTTGGCCGGCGACGTGGTCCTCATGTTCCAGCCCGGCGAAGAAGGCTTCGACGGCGCAAGCTACATGATCAACGAAGGCGTTCTGGATGCCGCCGGCCGCCGCGTGGACGCCGCCTACGGGATGCACGTCTTCTCGTCACTGGAGCCGCATGGCCAGTTCGTCACCAAGAACGGCGTGATGCTGAGCTCGTCGGACGGCCTGGTGGTCACAGTCTTGGGAGCCGGCGGCCACGGCTCAGCGCCCCACTCGGCCAAGGACCCCGTGACGGCCGCCGCCGAGATGGTCACAGCCCTGCAGGTCATGGTCACCCGCCAGTTCAACATGTTCGATCCTGTTGTCCTCACCGTCGGGGTGCTGCACGCGGGAACCAAGCGCAACGTCATTCCGGAAACTGCCCGCATTGAAGCCACCATCCGGACCTTCTCCGAAGAGTCCCGGCAGAAGATGATGGTGGCAGTACCCAAACTGCTCAAAGGAATCGCCTCGGCCCACGGTTTGGAGGTGGACGTGGACTACCAGCAGGAATACCCCCTCACCATCAACGATGAGGACGAGACGAACACGGCCGAAAAGGTCATCGCAGGCATGTTCGGCGAATCCCGCCTCACCCGCATGGCCACTCCCCTGAGCGGTTCCGAGGACTTCTCCCGCGTCCTCGCCGAGGTTCCCGGAACGTTCGTGGGACTCAGCGCGGTGGCCCCCGGTGCCGACCACGCGACGTCGCCCTTCAACCACTCGCCGTACGCAACATTCGACGACGGCGTCCTCACCGACGGCGCGGCGCTCTACGCCGAACTCGCCGTTTCCCGCATCGCCACCCTTTCCGCCAACTAGCCCCACCGCCCCCCTTGGAGAACCCCATGACCACTACCGTTGGAACGTCCCCCGACGCCAAGGTCCACAAGTCCCACCTGCGCACGCTGGTGGGAACCGGCATCGGCAACGCCGTTGAATGGTACGACTGGGCCATTTACGCCACGTTCTCGCCGTTCATCGCGAGTGCCCTGTTCAGTTCGGCCGACCCCACCTCCGCCGTCCTGTCCACCTTGGCGATCTTCGCCGTCGGATTCGTCGCCCGCCCGTTCGGTGGCTTCGTGTTCGGCTGGATCGGCGACCGGATTGGCCGCAAGACGTCCATGACCATCGCCGTGGCCTTGGGCGCGATCGGCAGCCTGCTGATCGGCATCGCACCGACCTTCGCAGCCGTTGGCGCCTTCGCCTCCGTGATGCTGCTGGTGGCCCGGCTCATCCAGGGCCTGGCGCACGGTGGCGAGTTGCCGTCGTCGCAAACGTACTTGTCCGAGATGGCGCCCAAGGAGAAGCGCGGTTTCTGGGCGACCCTCATCTACACCTCCGGCACGGCAGGCATCCTGGCCGGAACGCTGCTGGGTGCGATCCTCACCGCCGTCCTGAGCAAGGACGACATGAGCGCCTGGGGTTGGCGCATTCCGTTCCTGATCGGCGGCGCGCTGGGTGTGTACGCCCTGATTATGCGGGCCAAGATGAAGGAAACCGAAGCTTTCGAAGCCGAGGCTCCCAAGGAAAAGCGTGCGCCGATGTGGCCGCAGATTGTGAAGTACCGCAAGCAGGCCCTGCAGGTGATCGGCCTGACCGTTGGCCTCACGGTGGTCTACTACATTTGGGGCGTCGTGGCACCGAGCTACGCGGCCACGACGCTGAAGATGGACCGCGGTGCAGCTCTCTGGGCCGGCGTGATCGCCAACATCCTGTTCATCGCTGCCCTGCCGTTCTGGGGTCGTCTCTCCGACAGGATCGGCCGCAAGCCCGTCCTGATCATGTCCTCGGCCGGCGCCGCTTTGTTCCACTTCCCCATGACGTGGCTCCTCAAGGATTCGCCGTGGCAGCTCACGGTTTCCATGGCCGTGATGTTGTTCTTCATCGCCGGCAGCGCCTCGATTGTTCCGGCTGTCTACGCTGAGCTCTTCCCGACGCACATCCGCACGGTAGGTGTGGGCGTTCCGTACTCCATCTGTGTCGCAGCATTCGGCGGCACGGCCCCGTACCTGCAGACCTGGCTCGGCACCATCGGCCAGGGGTACCTGTTCAACGTGTACGCCGTGATCTTGTTGGTGATCAGCATCGCCTTCGTGTTCACGATCCCCGAGACCAAGGGCAAGGACCTCACCGTCTAACCCCCGCCCTCCCAAGTAGGGGGGCTTTTTTGGGGGGGTGTGGGGGGAAAAAAACCCCCAAAAACACCCAGAAAAAATGTTTGGTTT
>NZ_JBHVRN010000025.1:0-40602 GCF_042885775.1 Paenarthrobacter sp. NPDC058040 | reverse complement strand
TCCCATTCCGAACCCGGAAGCTAAGACCCACAGCGCCGATGGTACTGCACCCGGGAGGGTGTGGGAGAGTAGGACACCGCCGGACAACCATTAACGGGAGCCCCGACCACGACGGTCGGGGCTCCCGCCATTTAACACCACAAACCACACCAAACGTCGGCCAACGCACCGTTGCGAGGCCTGCACAACGCCCCAAAACCACGACATAGAACGCAGTACAGGCCCCACAAACAACCATTGGGACAGCCTGGCGGCGCGGGTAAAGTTGATGACCATGGACAGTCTTTTCAGCCACCCTGAACCCGACAGTGGAGAGTCGCAGGCGGGGGCGGACCAGCTCGAACCTTTGGTCTTTACCGTTGTTGTACCCACCACCATCCAGCATGCGTTCATGGGTTTCACGGACCACCCGCATCTTTGGTGGCCCCTGGAGGAGCACAGCGTCTACGGCGCAGGCTCCCACGTGGAATTCGAAGAGAACCTGATCCTGGAAACGTCTCAGGACGGCGAGACGTCGGTCTGGGGCACCATTGACGATTGGCAGCCACCGCTGTCCTTCCACGCCAGCTGGTACCCCGCAAGCACGCCGCTGTGGTCCACGGAGTTGAGGGTCGCCTTCAGGGCAGTCGAAGAGGGCACGGAGGTGCGCCTGGTGCATGACGGATGGGAAGGCGCCAAGGAGCCTGAGGCAACACGGGCCTCATATGCTGAAGGTTGGCCCGGGGTGCTTGGGAACTATTCACGGTTCATGGGCGGAGCCGTTGCCTAGCATCAGGCGTCTGGTGCCCGAAGACTGGCCCCTGCTCAAAGCCGTGCGCCTGGAGATGCTGGCTGACACTCCCATGGCCTACGTAGAGAGTCTGCAGGCTGCGCGCAGGCAAACCGACGCGCAGTGGCATGAACGTGCCTCGGCGATGTCAGCGGATGACAGCGTCACGCTCATTGCGGATGAGGGCGGACGAGGCAGCAGGATCCGGGCCCTGATGCGGGTGGTGGTCAAGCATCCGCAGGATCCCGGCCGAGCACTGCAGGCCATGCTGATCAGCGTCTATGTTGCACCGGAGTACAGGGGACTGGGTCTGGCTGACCAGCTTTTGCGCGAAGCGTGCCAAGCAGCACTTGGCGACCTGGGTGCTGCGTGGTTGGAGCTTGGTGTCCACCAGGACAATCGCCGAGCACTCGCCTTCTACAAACGCCACGGTTTTGAGCTGACAGGGGAAAGCAAACCCTACCCCCTGGACGTCACCAAGCAAGAACTCTTCATGGAGCGGCAACTTCCTCCGACGCACGTGGGCGTCTCCGAATCGGCGATGGACGCGGTCAGCACTGATTAGACTGGTGAGCACTGAAAACACTGCGAAGACTGCCGATTTGGCAAGTCCGCGGTGCTCATGTGTGGAGGAATCCCTTGTCGGATGAAACGGTCATGGCCGGAACAACCAAGGAAAGCATCGAAGACCGCACGATCGGTCAGTACCAGGATCTTTCCCAGGCCAGGCAAAACCAATCGTTCCTGAACGAACTGAAAGCGAACCTTCAGACCGGCCAGGTGGCCGAGGACGAAGAAACCCGCGCCGTCTATTCGGCGGACCAAGGGCCGCTATTGGAGCGGCACCTGCCTCTCGCCGTCGTCTGGGCCGAATCTGTGGACGACGTCCAGAACATCGTGCGCGCATGCGCCGCCCACAAGGTTCCCATCGTCGCCCGCGGTGCCGGCACCGGCGTTTCCGGTGGTGCACACGCAACACAGGGGTGCATCGTGCTGAGTCTCGAACGGATGAATCGCATCCTCGCCGTGAACGCGGACGACGAAACCGCCGTCGTCGAACCTGGCGTCATCAACGCCGAGCTGAACGCTGCTGCCGCCGAACACGGCCTCATGTACGCTCCGGATCCCGCGAGCTACAAGATGTCCACCATCGGAGGCAACGTGGCCACCAATGCCGGTGGGCTGCGGTGCGCTAAATACGGCGTGACCCGGGATTCCGTCCTCGCTTTGGATGTGGTGCTGGCGGACGGTTCGCTGCTCCACACCGGGCACCAGACGTTCAAGGGCGTGGCGGGTTACGACCTGACGGCGTTGCTGGTAGGTTCCGAGGGGACCTTGGGGATTGTGGTTGGCGTGACCGTGCGGCTCAAATACCTGCCCCGCGAGATCCACACCATTGCCGCGTTCTATAAGGACTTCCGCAGCGCTGCCGCAGGCGTGCTTGCTGTGGGCAAAGCCCGTGTGCAGCCGGCCATCATGGAGCTCCTCGATAACGGCACCCTGGTCCAACTGGACGAACTCAACGGCTCTGACCTGCAGACCAGGGGCAAGTCCCTGCTGCTGATCCAGACCGACGGTTTCGGCGCAGCGGCTGAAGCCGCCGTCGTTCGCCAGGTGCTGTCCGACGGCGGCGCAACAGTCACCATGGAGGCCAGCGAGGAAGCCGAGATGCTGGTGGAGCTGCGGCGCAACAGCCGGGGCGTGGAAGTGGACGACGAGTTCCGGGTTGGCGAGGACATTGCGGTGCCTCGTTCCAGGTTGGTGGACTTCGTGGCCCAGCTCGAAGCCATGGCCGATCGCCACCAGGTCCGCCTCAAGGTGGTGGCACACGCTGGCGACGGCAACCTGCACCCCACCTTCTGGCTGGACCGGGTGGACCCTGCCACCGACGCTGACGCCTTGGTCCGGCTCAACGCCGCATTGGACGAGTCCATCCGCGTGGGGCTGGAGATGGGTGGAACCATCACCGGCGAGCATGGCGTTGGGCAGTACAAGCTGCGCTGGCTCGGCTTGGAACAGCCTGAGCCTGTGAGGGAGCTGCAGCGGCGGATCAAGGAGCTGTTCGACCCGTCCGGCATTCTGAACCCCGGGAAAGCCATTTAGCCCACTTTGGTATTCCAAGCAGGCCGATAGCATCCAAGCGCCGCAATCCTGATCGCGATTTACATTGATCGCCTCTACCCATATCCTATCTTGGTATACCAAAGTAAATTGAGAGTGGGTGTTGGGCGCAATGGTGCGGTCTTCGAATGCGGCGCGGACGGGCGCCTGGTTGGTGCTGCTCGCGCTGGTGGTGGTGTCCGTGAATCTTCGGCCCACCATCACCACCGTGGCTGGCGTCATGAATCAGGTCAACGGTGCTTTCGGGCTGGATCCATCGCTCCTTCCGCTGCTGGGTACCCTGCCTGTCCTGGCTTTTGGTGTCTCCGGGCCGATCGCCCCTTGGCTTGCCAGGAAGGTAGGCGCCGCTCCTGCCATCGGCCTCGCGTTGATGGTGTTGGCGGGTGCCTTGGTGCTTCGCGTCGTGCTTCCCGCTCTTCTGCTTCCCGGAACCTTCCTGGCCGGCACAGCCATCATGACGGCGAGCGTTTTGGTCCCGCAGATCGTCAAGGCAAACCACGGCACCGGGTGGTGGACTGGGCTGTGCACCATGGGCTTCGGACTTGGCGCGGCGCTCGGGGCCGGGCTGGTCCAGCCGTTGGAGCAGGCCTTTGGCGGCAGCCTCGCGTGGGCCCTTGCCGTCTGGGCGCTGCCGGCCGTCGCTGGCGCGATCCTCATCCTTGGCACACGCCGTACGACGGCGGCGGGCGCCGGGGTGCCGGACCTCGCCACCGCGGCACGGAGCTGGGCGGCAGGCGGCGGCGCACCGGCGTCGGACGCTACCGGAAAGGTGACCCCGCTACGGAAGCAGCGCACTGCCTGGGCGGTGACGGCGTTCTTCGGGCTGCAGGCCATGCTCTATTTCGCCATCACCTCCTGGTTGGCCGTGTACCTGATGTCCAAGGGGCTCTCACCCGCCGACGCTGCCGCCCTTCTTGCCTGGTTCAGCTTGGCCGGCCTTCCCGCGAGCCTTTTGGCCCCTGTCCTTGCCTCGCGCCCGAGGGTCCTTCGCGTCCTGGCTCCGGGCCTGGGAATCTCCGTGGCGGTGGCCCTGATCGGCGTGTTGCTGGCACCGGCTGCCCTGCAGTTCCCCATGGTTGGAGTGCTGGGTGTGGTCCAGAGCGCTGGGTTTGGGCTGGGGATGGCACTCGTGGTGATTCGTTCTGCGGGACCCCAATCGGCCGGAAAACTTTCTGCCATGAGCCAGGGTTTTGGATTCGCGCTGGCGTCCCTTGGTCCACTGGCGGCCGGTCTGTTGCACACCTGGACCGGACGATGGGAAGCCACGTTCCTTGCATTGGCGGCCGAGGCGTTGGTTCTCGCGGGTGCGGGATTCTTCGCCATCCGCGGTCCTGTGGCAAGCATCGAAAGCGTTGAACCCTCGGCGGAAACCCACACCAAACCCGAGTTGGTCCGCTGATTTTGAGCTGTCGATGCGCCCTGGTCGGCGCGTCCGGTCCGGCGTATCCTCGGCGTTATGACGAACTCAGCGCCCGGTAGCGGCACGGAAATTCTGCAGGCCAATGAATGCTGGGAACTCCTCCGCGGGGTATCCGTGGGCCGCTTGGCGGTCTGGGTGGACGACCACCCGGATATCTTCCCCGTGAACTACAAGGTGGATCACGGAACGCTGGTATTCCGCACGGGGGAGGGCACCAAACTCCACGCGGCACTCAGCGATACGCCCGTTGCCATCGAAGCAGATGGCGTCGACGCGGACACTGGCATCGCGTGGAGCGTGGTGGCCAAAGGGCAGGCAACGGCCGTGAAACTCACCCAGGACGTGCTGGATACCATTGGTCTCCTGCTCTTTCCATGGGAGGCCGGCCAAAAGGACCAGTTCATCCGGATCACGCCCAATACGGTGTCCGGACGCCGCTTCAAGGTCGCGCCGCCGTTGACGTGGTGGACGCCCTTGGACGGCGCTCCCACCGCAAGCCCTGAGTAGGGCACGTAGGCCGCGAAACAACGATCCGCTGGACGCGACCGCCGCCTTCGCCGCCAGCTGTCTGCCGGGGCGCTAACCTGCTGCGAAACGTTCCTCTGGCTCTCGGGCCAACGTTTGTGGAGGAGGGGTGGTTGGGCGCTTTGGGGGTGTTTCCACATAGGGTTTCGTGGGGCTGCTGCTGCCGGGTGTGGGCTGGAAGAGTGGTGTCATGGACGGGATTTCGGGGCAGCAGGGTGGTGGCGGTGGTGGCGCCGCGGGTGGTTCTGTCCTGCCTGTTCGGCAAGAGGGGCCCTTGATTCGGGAGTTGATTGCCGCTGTTGGTGTGCTCGATCCGGCTGGTGATAGTGCTGGGTTGGTTGATCAGTTGCGTGGTTTGGAGGATTTGAAGTCGGCGGTGGCGGCGGTGCAGGCAAGGGTGGCTGTGGCGTTTGATCTTGCGCAGCGTCGTGAGCAGGCTGCTGCTGGTGTGCCGGACTCTGAGCGGGGGAAGGGTGTGGCGGCGCAGGTGGCGTTGGCGCGTCGGGAGTCGCCGAGCAAGGGTTCGCGGTTGCTGGGGTTGGCGAAGGCCCTGGTGACGGAGATGCCGCGGACGTTGGCGGCGTTGGAATCGGGTTTGTTGAATGAGTGGCGTGCGACCTTGTTCGTGAAGGAGACGGCGTGCTTGTCGGTGGAGGACCGGTGTGCGGTGGATGAGGAGTTGGCTGCGGATACGGGCACGTTTGAGGGCAAGGGTGATAGGGCGATTGTTGCGGCGGTGAAGGCGGCGGCGTATCGGCGGGATCCGCGGTCGGTGACGCGGCGGGCCGCGTACGCGGTGAATGAGCGGAACGTGGGTTTGCGTCCGGCGCCGGACACCATGACATACCTGACAGCGTTGCTGCCCGTGGCGCAGGGTGTGGCTGTTTATGCGGCGTTGACCCGGGCGGCGGGTACCGCCCGGTCCGAAGGTGATGCCCGGTCCAAGGGGCAGGTGATGGCGGATACGTTGGTGGAGCGGGTCACGGGCACCCCGGGTGGGATCGCTGGGGTGCATGTGGAGCTGGTGATGACCGACCGGGCCCTGTTGCAGGGTGATTCGGAACCGGCGAGGTTGAAGGGTTACGGGATTGTCCCGGCGGGCTGGGCGAGGGAGCTGGTCAAGCGCGAGCCGCCCAGCCTGACAGGCAATGACCACGCGCACTTCGACGTCTGGATACGAAGACTTTTTACAGCTCCGGGCACTGGCGAGTTGTTGGCCATGGATTCGCGGGCGAGGTTGTTCCCGAAGGGTTTGCGCAGGTTTATCGAGACCCGTGATGAGACGTGCCGTACCCCGTTTTGTGATGCGCCGATCCGGCACTACGACCATGTGATCGCGTGGCATGCGGGTGGGCAGACCAGCGCGGATAACGGTGCCGGGCTGTGTGAGGCGTGCAACCACACCAAAGAGAACCCCGGCTGGAACGTCAGGCAAGAGAGCCCCGCTCTGGAAGTCACAACCCCCACCGGTCACCGCTACCAATCCACCGCACCATCACTCCCCGGCAACGGAAACATATCGATAGGGAACCAGGACTGGTCGCCGGCAGACGCGAGCACCCGACCACCATCCAGGTCGAGGAAACGAAACCGCTCACGAAACCCGGTGCCGGCGACAGTCCCCTAGGCTTAAACCAGTTCCAGCTGGTCGGCCACTACCTTGCCTGCGTGGATCACGGTGCGGTCCTTGCCCCGGTCCATGACCGTGGAGGCTACAGTCTCGCCGTCCACCAGCAGCAACTCGGCGGGTTCGCCAACTTCGACGCCGGGACGGTGGGAGGTGTCCTTAAGTCGCGTGGCGTTGGGGTCCAGGATGCTGGCCCCACCTATGGTGGCAATGGCCAGGCAGTGCTCGATCAGTTCGTCCTTGCGGAAACCGTGGGTGAACGCCAGCTGCCAGGTACGGTCCAGCATGTCAGTGTTGCCGTACGGAGACCAGTAATCCCGCTGGCCGTCTTCGCCCAGGCCCAGCCGCACGCCCGCTTCCGTTAGCAGCGGGATGGGCAACTGGCCCGAGGCGGCCGGCGCGACGGAAGCCAACGAGACGTCCAGTTCGGCGAAGGAATCAATGAGCCGTCGGGTAGTGGCCTCGTTGACACTGCCCAGCTGGTAGGCGTGGGACATGGTGACTTTGCCCTGCATGCCCAAGGCCCGGGTACGTTCCAGCACCAGGTCAGTGCTGAAGACACCCAGCTCGCCGGGCTCGTGGAGGTGGATGTCGATGGGCACTTGGTACTTCTCCGCCAGGCCGAACACGATGTCCAGGTGCTTCACCGGGTCCCGGTCCAGGGTGCAGGGGTCGATGCCACCCATCACGTTGGCACCGGCTTTCAATGCCTCTTCCATCAGCTCAACCGTGCCTTCCTCCAGCAAAAGGCCGGCCTGGGGGAACGCGATGATGTCTACGGAGGCCTGCCCGGCGAACTTTTCTTTGGCGGCTGCCACGGCTTCGAAGCGTTCCAGCCGGCAGTCCACGTCCACTTGGGCGTAGGAACGCACCCGGGTGGTGCCACGGGCAATCATGCGGCCAAGGGTGTCATTGACCCGGTCTTGCAAGGGGACCTCGGCGTTGCGCCAATTGAGCCGGTCGTTCATCATCATGGTCCACACGCCTGGGCCGCCTGTGTGTTCCCGGAAGGGAAGGCCGATCCGGGTGGAGTCCAAGTGCACGTGGACGTCGG
Source organism: Paenarthrobacter sp. NPDC058040 (assembly GCF_042885775.1). NCBI lineage: Bacteria > Bacillati > Actinomycetota > Actinomycetes > Micrococcales > Micrococcaceae > Paenarthrobacter > Paenarthrobacter sp. NPDC058040. The sequence continues at coordinate 33,086 of NZ_JBHVRN010000025.1, read as the reverse complement.
AGAAGGACGGAACCAGGATGCGGTTTCGCCCTTCCACGATGGTGGTGCCATCCGGGACCGGGCGCGCAGGGTCATGGGGTTCGACTCCGGTGATCTTGCCGTCGGCAACGCTGACATCGCTCAGGGCCTGGCCCCAAGGTCGGACGGCACGAATCAGGGTATTCACTGTTTCTCCTTTGATTGTGGGTCTATTGCACACCCGCCAGCGCTGCGGCTGCCACCCCGGTGTGGTGGCAGGCCGGCGCGGCGGGCGTGGCCGGTGCTGGAATCTGGTTGATGCAGCGCTGGCGTTGTTCTTCGGGAAGGGTAGCGATGAGAGGACAGCGGGTCCGGAACACACAGCCGCTCGGCGGATTCGCAGGCGAGGGCAGGTCGCCCCGGAGCCGGATCTTGACCTGTTCGCGGGCAGCCCTCGGATCAGGGAGGGGCACGGCGGAGAGCAAAGCGCGCGTGTAGGGATGCCGGGGATCGTTGAACAAGTCATCGCGCGGTCCCTGTTCCACGATTTTGCCCAGGTACATGACGGCCACTTCGTGTGAGATGTGCCGGACTACCGAGAGGTCATGCGCGATGAAAATGTACGAAACCCCGGTGTCCCGCTGGATCTGCTGAAGCAGATTCACTACCTGTGCCTGCACGGAGACGTCCAGCGCGGAGACCGGTTCGTCGCACACAATCACCGAGGGGTTCAGTGAGATGGCCCTGGCGATGCCCACGCGTTGCCGCTGGCCGCCGGAGAATTCATGCGGGAAGCGGTTGTAGTGCTCGGGTTTGAGGCCAACCTGGTCCAGGAGTTCCTTCACACGGTTCTTCAATCCACCGGGAGGACTGATCTTCTGAGCCACCATGGGTGCCGCAATCGCTGTCCCCACGGTCTGCCGCGGGTTCAGCGAGGCGAACGGGTCCTGGAAAATCATCTGGACTTTCCGCCGGAAATTGTAGAGCTCGCGTCCCTTCAACTGACTGATGTCGACGCCGTCGATCATGATCCGGCCGCCGGTGGGGTCCATCAGCCGCGAGATCATCCGGCCCGTGGTCGACTTACCGCACCCGGACTCACCCACGAGTCCCAGCGTCTGGCCACGCCCCAGACTGAAGGTGACGCCGTCGACGGCTCTGACCGAACGCTTGGCGGCACCCGGCAAGAGGCCGCCCTTGAGGGGGAAGTGCTTTTGGAGGTTCTCCACCTGGAGAATGGGCTGGTTGTCCATGGCGGTCCTAACGCGCATTGCGGATGGTGAGGAGCTGGGGTCCGCTCAGGTGGCAGCGTTTGCCGTGGCCGTCTTCCACCGTGAGCTCGGGCCGTTGCTTGGCGCAGACGCCGTCGCCGGCGAGTTCGGCGTACTGGCACCGCGCGCTGAAAATGCACCCCTTGGGCAGGTCCAGGAGCGACGGCGGCTGGCCGGGTATCGGATTGAGCTGGCCGGAGGCGCTGGTCAGCGTCGGCATCGAATTGAGCAGGCCAAGGGTGTAAGGATGACGGGTGTCGTAGAAGATTTCGTCGACGGGGCCGGATTCCACGCACTGCCCGCCGTACATGACCAGGACGTTATGGCACACCTCTGCTACAACGCCCAGGTCATGCGTGATGAGGATGAGCGCGGAGTTGGTTTCCTCCTGCAGCTCCAACATGAGGTCCAGGATCTGTGCCTGCACGGTGACGTCCAACGCCGTGGTGGGCTCGTCCGCGATCAGCAGCTCAGGCTCGCAAATGAGTGCCATCGCGATCATGGCCCGCTGCCGCATGCCGCCGGAGAAGTGGTGCGGGTACTCGTCGAAGCGCTGCTCCGGACTCGGAATACCCACCCTTCCCAGCATGTCGACGGCGGCCGCCCGGGCCTGCTTTTTGCTCGCCTTGTTGTGGACCAGGTAGGCCTCGGCGATCTGGTGGCCCACCGTGTAAAAGGGGTGCAGGGCCGAGAGGGGATCCTGGAAGATCATGCCGATGTTGCGTCCCCGGAGTTGCCGCATAGCGGATTCCGGCAGCGTGACCAGGTCCTTCCCTTGGAACAAGGCCTGGCCGGTGACCTGCGCCGAGGTGCCCTTCAGCAGGCCCATGAGGGCTTGGCTCGTCACGGACTTACCGGAGCCGGACTCGCCAACGATGCCCAGGGTCTGGCCGCGTTCCAGCGTGAAGTCCATGCCGTTGACGGCGGACACCAGGCCGTCGTCAGTGGGGAACTTCACCGAGAGATTCCGGACGTCCAAGAAGGCTGGGGCGTCTGCGGGAGCCACCGCCGGTGCGGCATAGCTCAGTGGCGTGCGGGTCATTGAAGCCTCACTCGGGGATCGATGGCTGCATAGGCGAGGTCCACCAGCACATTGGCAACGATCACGAAGAACGCAGCCAGCATGGTGATGGCCATGGTGACGGGGAGATCGCCGGATATCGCGGCGTGCACTGCGGTGAAGCCGAGGCCAGGAACGGAGAAGATCTGCTCGGTCAACACCGCGCCGCCCAGGAGGAGGCCGATGTCCATTCCAAGCATGGTGACAACGGGCGTAATGCCGGCCCGGACACCATGCTTGAATGTTACGGTCCGTGGAGCGAGCCCCTTGGCCCGCGCCGTCCGTATGAAGTCCTCACCAAAAGTCTCGATCATGTTGGTCCGGGTGACGCGGATATAGGAGGCGCTGAAGAGCACGGCCAGCGCAATCCAGGGCAGCAAATAATTGGTGACCCAGGCTCCGGGTCCCTGGGGACCAAACGGACTGTTGATCTCGTTCGTGGTGAAGGGCAGCAGATGCAGCTGGTTGACGAAGAGGAGCAGCAGGAACAGGCCCGTGACCGGGATGGGGAGGGACACTCCGACGGACGCGGCACCAACAATGAACTTGTCCACCGGGGAGCCCTTGCGCAGGGCGGCGAGGAGGCCGAGTCCCACACCCGTGATGGTCCAGAGCACCAGCGCGCCGATGGCCATGGAGAAGGTGTAGGGAAGCGAGCGGGCGATGATGTCCGCAACGTTCTCGTTGGTTTGGAACGACTTGCCCAGGCACGGCCATTCGCAGAGCGTCTGGGCACCGGCAGCCCCGATCATGCGCGGCGAGAACAAGCCGCGCATGTAGTCGAGGTACTGGACAAAGAACGGCTGGTCCATGCCCAGTGCGACGCGGGCTTCCGCCACCCGTTCGGGGGTGCATTCCTGCCCGCACGCAGCGGCGGCAGGGTCGGACGGACCCAGCTGGAACAGGGTGAAAGTGATGAAACTGACCGCGAAGAGGAGCAGGACCAACGATCCGGTCCGGCGAAGAATGAAAGTCATCATGGTGGTCTATTGCGGGCTAGTGCTCGACGCCGACGATCGAGAGGTCGATGCCGCCGAAGAAGTAGCCCACCTGGGCATTGCGGACATTCGAGCCCACCACGGAGTTGGTATGCGTGCGGATGAGCGGAACAATCGGGTAGGTCTTCAGGGCCGAGCCGAATGCTTCGGACCACTTCTTGCCCAGTTCCTCCGAGGTGCCGTCCGTGTTGCGCAGCTCGTACATCGTCTTGGACACCACGGGATCGAAGTACCGCGACGTGTTGGAGAATCCGTAGCTGGTGCCGTCATTGTTCGGGCCCAGCAAAGGATCGGCTGACGTACGGACGGATGCCGGGTCGGCGCCGCCGCACCAGCCGGAGCGTCCGAGGTCCGGGAGCTGCTCGCTGGCCATGATCGAGTAGTAGTTCGGGGCAGGGATGGCCACGAGTTCAACATCGATGCCCAGGGCCTTGAGGTTCTGCTGGACCACGGTGCCGGTGTTCTTGAAGGCATCGCGGTTGTTGGCGTAGCCGTACGTCAGGGTCTTCGGGTAATCCTTGCCTTCAAGGAGCTTCTTGGCTTCCTCCAGCTTGGGCTTGCCTGCCGGATCGAGGTCCAGCTGGGTTTCGACGTAGCCGCGCATCTTGTCATTGAGCGGGCTTTGGGTCAGCTCACCGAAGCGGCGTCCACCGTACTGCACCAGGATGGACTGGCGGTCCAGGGCCAGGGCGATGGCCTTCCGGACGTCCGGATCCTTGATTTTCTGGGTGTTGAGGCTCAGGACGTCGTTGCAGCCCAGGAGCCCCGAGGCCACACGGTCCTTCACCTTCGCGTCAGCCAGTTTCGCGGAGTCCGAGGTCTGGAGTGCGCCATTGGAATCGAGGGTGATGGCGTTGGGATCCGAGTCTGCCAGGAGTTGCTGGCTGATGGTGGCCTGCGACGTGGACAAGGAGAAGCTGAACGTGTCAGGCAAGGCGGAGCGGTTGGGGTCCGTCGCGGGATCCCAGTGCGGATTGCGGACCAGCTTCAACGACTTACCGCGGTTGTAGGACTCAACCATGTAAGGACCGGAAGAAACCGGGTGGTTGGTGTAGTCCAGTTTGGTGTCCTTGCCCGCCGGAACAGGAGCCGTATTTGAGCGGGAGGCCAGCGCCGGGAACTCAGCGAAGGGCTTCTTCAGGTGGAAGACGATGGTTCGATCGTCAGGTGTTTCGACTGCCTTGAGCACAGCGGAAGGATCCTTGTAAGGCCCTTTGTACCCGCCGGCGTCGAGAGCTGCATTCAGCTCCTGCGGCGCCTGGGTGTAGACGTCCTGCGCGAAGGTGCGCTCCACGCCGTACTTGATGTCTGCCGACGTGATGGGCGTGCCGTCCTCGAACTTCACGCCTTCCTTGAGGGTGAAGGTCCAGCTGAGGCCGTCGTCGGAGACCTTGCCGGTGTCTGTCGCGAGGTCCGGTACTACCGTTGGCGGCTGGCCGGCGGTTTCCTTGGCCATGGTCAGCGTCCGGTAGTACAGCTGGCCCACGTTGGCCGTCTGCACATAGTTGCTGTTGCCGGGATCCAGGGTCTGGAAATCCGAGGACATCAGGACGTTGAGGTTGCCGCCCTTGGCGTTGAACCCCGACTTCACCACGACGGGTGCCAGTTCGGTGACAGATTCGGGCTTGGATCCGGTGGATTGGTTGGGGCCGGCGCTGCAGCCTGCGGCCGACATTGCGATCAGCACGGAAAGCGCCAGTGCTCTCGTGGGGTTTTCATGGTGCTCCTCTGTGAAGGGTGGGTGGAACGGGGGATTTAGTGACGGGATGCTTTGGGGTCCAAGGCGTCGCGGACGGCGTCGCCAAGGAGGTTGAAGGCCAGGACAGTGACAATGAGCATCACGCCAGGGACGGCCAGGAACCAGGGATCGCTGAGGTACCAGTTGCCGGACTGCGCGGCGTTGAGCATCTGGCCCCACGACGGCGTGGGGTCCTTGACGCCGACGCCCAGGAAGGACAGGGCTGCTTCAGCGGAGATGTTGGTGGGAATCAGCATGGTGGCGTACACCAGGACCACACCCATGACGTTGGGGATGATTTGGCGGAACAGCACGCTGAGGTGGGAAGCCCCGAACGAACGGGCTGCTTCCACGAATTCGCGCTCGCGGAGGCTCAGCACCTGGCCGCGGACAATTCGGGCGAGGTAGGCCCAGCCGAAGAAGCCGAGGATGATCACCAGCGAGGCCATCGGGAGGAAGCTGCCTTCACCCAACGGTGTATCCCGAAGCCGGGACTGCAGGATAGGCGTCAAGGACAGCACCAGGAGGAGGTGCGGGAAGGCGAGGAACAGGTCCATGATCCGGCTGATGACGGCATCCGTTTTGCCGCCGAAGTAGCCTGCCGCGGCGCCCAACACGGTTCCGAGCACCACCGAAACGGCTGTGGACAGCAGAGCGATGGTCACTGAGACCTGCCCGCCGAAGGCGAGCCTGGCGAAGAGGTCGCGGCCCAGCCCTGGCTCAACGCCGAGCCAGTGCTCGGCCGACGGGTACATGTAGCCGGGCAGGGGAAGGCCGGGAGTCTGGAAGTCGTCCAGGACCTCCGGGCTGGTGTTGGACGTAAAGGGATCGTTGCCTGACATAGTACTCAGCACCGGCGCGAGGATCGCGAACAACACGATGGCCACCACCACGCACAGGCTGGTGAGCGCGATCTTGCTGCGCCGGATCCTGAGCCAAGCCGTGGCCAGCAGTGATCTGGCCTCGGCAGGAGTGGCTGCTGTGCTGTCCGGCGTCGTTGCCGGGAGAGGCGGTGGGCTGCCGGTGTTGGGTTCGACGGATTGTAACTGGGTCAACCGATTGCTCGTTTCGTTTGGGAGCTGACTCCGGAAAATCTTGTATACCAAATTATGCTAGAGCAGGATGGATGGGATGTAAATCACAATTAATGTACTGTTTGGAATACCAGATACCTGTTTGAAGCGAGCGAAGGAGCTCCCGTGCACGTCAAGACCACCGCCCGCTACGTCCTGGGCTTCCACGATGGTCGGCATGTCCTGCTGGAAGACGCCTGCGTGGTCAACAGCGGCAGCACCATTGTTTACGTCGGTCATGAATACCAGGGGCCCGTTGATGAGGAACGGCACCTTGGCGATGCCCTGCTGATGCCCGGCCTGATCGACCTCGATGCCCTCACTGACATCGACCACCTGATCCTGGACAGTTGGGCCGGGCCGGAGCAGGCCAAGGGACACCAGTGGTCGGAGGACTACTTCAGGAACCGTCGGGTAGACGTCTTCACGCCCGAAGAGCGCCAGCAAATCCGCGAATACGCCCTGATTCAACTGGTCCTCCACGGCGTCACCACCTACATGCCGATTGCTTCCGAGGTTCATTCCGCATGGGCCGAGCCGTTCGAGGAATTGGCGGGCATGGCCGAAACCAGCCGGCGGCTCGGATTGCGTGGCTACTTGGGCCCGGCGTACCGCGCGGGCGTGAACGTCGTCCTGGAGAGCGGCGAACGGTCGGTAATGTTCGACGCCGACCGCGGCCATGACGGGTTCGCAGACGCCTTGCGATTCATTGACTACGCGCGGGAACTGGACGATCCGCTGGTCACCGGTGTCCTCTTGCCCTGCCGCATTGAAACTCTGGATGCCGAGTTGCTCAAGGCCACGGCAGCAGCCTCCCTGGAACACGACGTGTTGGTTCGACTGCACTCACTCCAGGGGCTCGTGGAGCGTGAACTGATCCTGGAATGGCATGGAGTCACGCCGTTGGAACTCCTTGAGCAGGTTGGTTTGCTCAATCAAAGGCTGCTCATTCCCCACGCCACCTACATTGACCGCAACCCCGCCGTCCACGGGGAAGACAGGGGAGACCTGGCACGCTTGGCGGCCAGTGGAGCGAGCATCATCCACTGCCCGCTCACGTCCATGCGCTACGGCAGCACCCTGGACTCGTTCAACGCCTACAAAGCCGCCGGCGTGAACATCTCCCTGGGAACGGACTCCTTCCCGCCGGACCTCATCCGCGGCATCGACGCCGGCGTGCAGCTCGCGAAGATCCTCGCCGGCCGGAACGACGCCGGTGACCTCGCCGGATACTTCGACGCCGTCACCCTGGGCGGCGCCCGCGCGCTGCGTCGTGATGACCTGGGCCGCCTGGAGCCCGGCGCCCAGGCAGACATGGTGGCCTTCGCCCTGGGAGACATCCGCGACGGCGTCCACGAGGACCCGCTCCGGACGCTGACCCTCAACGGAACTGCCCGTCAGGCCATCCTCTCCGTTGTGGCCGGCCGGACCATCATGGCTGACGGAATGATCCACGGTGTGGACATGGATTATTGGCGCAACACAGCCCAAGACCTCTTCGCAAAGATGCGCCGGGCCTACACCGAAAGGGATGCCTTGAACCGTCCCGCGGAGGAGCTGTTTCCACCCGTGTATGCTCGGTTGGAGCGGTGAGCGGAACCGTCCGGCGAACTCGTGCGGACGCTGGCATGAAGGGGAGTTTGAGAGTGGCAGAGGCGATCCCGGAAGCCGGCAATGTCCGCGATGACGAGGCACGTGCGGAGTACGTTTATCAGCTGGTCCTCGAAGGCATTGTCTCCGGTTCCTTTGCCCAGGGATCGCGGCTGCGCGAACGCGAACTTTCCGAGATGTACAGCGTTTCCAGGATCCCGGTCCGGGAGGCGATCCAACGGCTGGAACAGGACGGATTCGTTGCCACGTTCCCGCGCCGCGGCGCAGTGGTCCGGCAACTGACCCTCACCGACGTCAACGAACTCTTCGACGTTCGGCTGTGCCTGGAAACCTTTGCCGCCCGCATGGCTGCCACCCGCGTTGCCGAAGGCGGCGACGGCGGGCGCCTTGCGGAACTGATGGAGTCATCCAAGGCGGCCATCGACGAGGACCGAACTGACGACGTCGTACTCATCAGTGCTGAACTGCACGCCGAAATCGTGCGCCTCTCCGGGAACCGGCTCCTGATCGAGTCTGTTAAGCCGCTGTTTGGACGCATGCGCTGGATCTTCGGGCTGGCGCATAACCGCAGCAACGAGCTGCAGCGCGACGAGCACACAGAACTGTGCAATGCGATCCTCGCGGGCCGTCCGGAGTTGGCGTACTCCTTGGCCTACTCGCACATCGAACTGGGCCGCCAGCCCGTCCTGGCCGGGCTGGCGGAAACCCTGGAAGCCGGGGGGGATATGGGTTAGACCCCTCAGGCGCCGTCCGAATAACTGAATAATCACGTCGCGTGATGTGCGCAGCCTGGTAGCGCCCCTGACTGGGGCAGCGTTGCCTTGGTTCAAATTCTGTCAGTACGACAGAAAAACCTTGACGATATGCAACTTTCATCGCGTTTTGTTGTTTTCGGAGGTGGGATTTCTGGCCCTCGGGCTTTCAGCAAAGCGGCGTTGTGGACAACAGAACTCGCTGCCGAGGAGTAGAACCGCTTGTGGCCGTTTCATCGATCCCATCTTCGGCGTCACAGGCCTTGTGTTGAGGGGCCACTTTCGGCGGCCCACCCCTTCTGCCCGGAGGGTGTCGGACCGGTCAGATGCTCCCTCGGAGTGTCTAAGTAGTCACAACGTGAGGGTTTCGTGGAGGCGCTCGTCGGACGTCCCAAAACGACCTTTGGTCAGCTGAAATGACTACCCAATGAGCCTAAGACGTCAGCACCAAGCGAGTTCTTACGCAAGTAGGTCGGACGGCCCCAGATAGTCGAGCTCGACTACGTCTCCTGCTCCGATCCCGGTGACTTTCAGCAGCCCCTGACGGCGCCACTTAAGGCGGGCGGTTAGCACCCCGACGCGCTGGGCATCTGCCGTCTCGAGCACGGTCGTACCGTCAGAGTGGGAGATCGCTCTGTATGGTTCGCCGGAGATTGGCTGGTGATCAGGAATCCAACTCACCGAGGATTCGTGCAATTGACGAATCCATGTTCGCTGTCGGAGGGCGACCGTGCGCGTCGCGAAGCTCATCCACAGCTCGCGGGTGGTCGGTGTCGGCCAAGACGGGTCCCTCGCCGCGACTGGAGTTGCCTTGGAGATCATCCACTCGTGCAGTCCGGCTGGCGTGGTGAATTCGGCTTCCGTTGACTCCACCGCGGCGAGCGCTCCCGATCGAGAGGCGAAGCCTGCTCGCATTAGCGTTGCCGCTGCCCTGTTGAGAGTGCCGGCTTCTACAGCAGCGACGCTCAGTCCAGTCTCCGGATTGGATACGTCCAAAGGGAAAGCGTCGGCGCTGGGGTGCGCTGCGGCTCGGACACGAACGGCTTCGAGTGCCCACGGGAGTCGGTATGCCAGGGTTTCTTCGATGACCTCAGCCGTTTCGAGGCTGTCGTCGATTGCGAGTTCCGCGACTGGGCGTCCTCGCAGCCAACCGATCAAGATTTCCTCCCAGTTATCTGGTCGAGTCTTAGGAGTGAAGGGGAAGATATCGAGCACGATCCTGGCGATACGGGTGATCGCGTCGATCGCTTCGTCGTCCATGCCCAGTTGGATGGCTGCTTCCGCAATGTGGAGCTGACGGTTGAGTTGTTCAGCATTTGAGTCGAGTTCCCGCCCAGTCGCGACGCCAACGCCGGCCAGGTAATAGCCACGCCGCTGATCTGGCGTCGTGTTCCGCCAGATGACCCCAGCTCGTGCCAAGAGGCCGGTTCGCAGGGCGTTGCGCACGGGTTCCTGGTAGCGTGCGATTGTGCGTGCCCAAAGCGATGATGCGAGAACTGCATCGAGCGCGGCGCCCAGATCCTGCTCCGAGACAGAGGAGTCGCTGAGCAGTCCGAGGATCGCGCAGTCCAGGCTCGCGAGTTGGCCCGGCCATAACTTCATGGCTTCGTTTGCGGTCTCTTCGTCTTCCGTAGCAATGACCGGAAATGACCATTCGGCAAGTCCGGTGACGTACTCTGTGAAGTCTTCCCAGTTCACCTCGCCGAGACTATCGGAAATTCTCTGGAGCATGGCGGTGAGGAGTCGGACGAGCCCGCTCTGCATATCACGCAGCTGCGAGTCTTCGACGAGCCGCTCCCAGTTCTGACGTGTCCGACGGGTGGGCTCGAACATTGGATGCACCACGAGTCCGGCCGAATCGACGAACGCTCGTCCAGCTCGGCCTACGATGTTGCGGAACTCGGCTGCGTCGATGAGCTTCCGGTTTCGCCACAGACTATGGACCACCAGCGAACTCGCCGACAGGTTCAATCCCTGTGCCAGCGTGGGGGAGGAGACTGTAATTTTGAGCACTCCCTGTTGCAGGAGCTTCTCGACTTCTTTCCTGAAGGGGCCGGGCAGAGAGCCATGATGGATAGCGACGCCCAGGCGAAGACAGGCGAGGAGAGGATGGTCGGTTCCGAACCATTCCTGGCCGATGCTGAGGGCGGTGTTCAAAAGGGCCGGGTCGCCGTCAAAGACGCCCCGGAGCGCGCCTTGCCGGGTCAGCTTCACGATCAATTTAGCAAATGCGTTGACCGAGCTCTTCAGTGGGCAGAACACCAGGACGGTCTGGCCGTCATCGACGAGGCGCCAGGCGGTGGCCAACGTGAGCTCTTGAGCGTCTTTCGGGAATGGGAGCTTGCGTTGCTTGCTGGGAACTTTCTCCGCGGTGAGGAACCTGGGGACATACGGTTCTTCACCGCCGACTGTGATGTTCAGCCTCGCGTTGTTTTCGCGCCATACGACTTCTCCGTATCGGAGAACGGTGGGACGCCAGTCACTGCTGATCAGCCCATCGGGTTTGTCGTCTGTCAGCCAATCGACGAAGTCCTTCACTTCATCACCCTCGGGCAGGATCGCTGAAAGACAGATGATGCGCCGAGTCTTCGCGTCTGGGCGGCGAAGGAGTCGCTGGATCTGGACTTCGTACCGCACTTCCCGCTCGTTCGCTCCGATCATGTGTCCTTCGTCGAGCACGATCAGTCCGACGTCATTGAGTAGATCCGGATCGTTGCGGAGGGCGAAGTCGAGCTTCTCGGGAGTCGAGACCACAATGTCGCGGTCCTGAAGGATGCTCTCGTCGACATCGCTGACGCCGGTGGTGCCGTACAAGGAGGAGATGGTCTTGCCGAGAGGTACAAAAGTACGTTCCAGAGCGGTCTCAGTCTGCGCGGAGAGCGCGCGGAGGGGGGTGACGAAAACCACCCGCTTTCCTCCGGCCAAGGTCGCGAGGATGCATAGTTCTGCTATGCGGGTCTTACCGGCGCTCGTGGGCAGTGAGAGCACGAGGTTGTCTTGCGTATTGAGCACTCGTGACGCGGCTTCCATTTGGGAGGGCCAGAGGTCGATCTCTGAGCGTCGTCGGCGGAAGAGCGAGGCGACGAATGTAGCGCGTAGGCGATTCCAGTCGCCAGTGTTCCCGCTTTCCGGACCCGTCGGTAGGACTACATGGAAGCTTGAATCCCAGAGGCCCCGCAGCAGGTGAATCGCCAGCCGATGACACCACCAGTGCGGCACCATACTCAATGTGGCCGCACCGCGCATGCCCACCTCGAGCCGTGCAATGGCGTCCGAGAGCAGAGTCGGCTCGCCACGTTCGAACGCCAGCATGGCCACGCCGATCGCTCCCATGAACGCATCGGTCAATGCGGCATCGACTACATCCAAGACATCGGCACTGTCCCCGTTGTTGTCGTCATCCGGTGCAAGCGTCGAACGCAACTCCTCGGCAAGACTCGCGTCCGCAGATCGTCCGTCCGCGCGACTTTCGGAGACGAGCATCGTCAGGCCATCCAGATCCCGAAGCATGAGTAGGACCAGGCATTTCTCGGTGGGGGAGATGTTCTGATCGTAGCGGGTCGCCGTCAGAAGGGAAAAAGCCCGCGCTGAGAATCGAGCGAGATGAAAGCTAGCTGCGGCCACCACCCGATGAAAGCCCAATTGCGTTGTCACCTCTCCCCGTGCGATGACTGACTCGATCGCTGTCGCCGCGTTCTCGAACGCCCGCCGAGATGCCTCAGCAGATCCATCTAGGTCGCTAAGCTCCAGACCGTGCTCCAGAAGCGCATACCCGTAGGAGAGGAGATCGTGGCTCAGTCGAGGCTCAAATGGGGGAGCGTCCTCCGGGAGCCGACCTTCACGCCATATCATTGCGCGCGCCTCTCCGCGCGCAAGAAGCCGTCCCCGAAAGCCTGACGTCGTCGCTTGACCGATGGCGGTTTCGAGTTCCTCAAGCCGTGTAGGCATCGCGGATCACCTTCTCGAAGACGCGACGGATGAACAACTGATGCTCGGGGACCTGCAGCCCCACACCGAGTCGCCGGATTTCGCCTTTGTAGGCATTGGTGTGATTGCGGAGCAACACGAGAGGGCTGTTGCCAGAAAACGTGAACAGCAGGTGTGTGACATCGCCGGATCTGATACGTCCATGAAGCTGGGCGGCGAGGATCTTGACGTACAGGTTCGTTTCACCCATTTCGCGCAGACGCGCGGCGACGAACATCATCGCGTGGGGCGTCGGAAGGCCGTGCTCACTCAGCAAGGCTGTTTCCGCCTCGTCTAGTGTCGAAGTCGAAAGGCTCGTGCGACTTTTCGCTTCGCCTTTCAGGAACTCGAGCTTGTCGTCCGCCATGCGAATGCCGAGAAGATCGTCGCCGCGCATGGGCATCTCGCGGCTGTCCTTCCACCGCAGGCGTGCGATCATCCGGTATCCGAGTTCTCGCGCTACATACTGGGTGGCGAGGACCTCTCCGAGTTCGCCCGACCGAGTCCGTTTGCTCAAAGGCAGCTTTCCGCTGAGAACCTCTGCCGCCTGCGGTTTGCCGAGTGCGTTTAAAACGACCGCGATCTCATCCGCAGAGACATAGTGACGAGGCACAGCAGCAGCGGCCCACTTCACCCCAATATCAACCGCTACGTCGTCGGCCGGCACCATCCGCACGACTTTGTGAGGACCAACATCTTCCTGGGTGGTGGTCACCCACGTCCTAATCCGAGCCATCCGTACAATCCTCCAAAATTAGCCAGGTCAAGACGAGTCGCCCGCGGCGTGATCGCCCGAGGGGGCCGTCGGTAGAATGGACTGCCCGTTCAAATTCCCGCCGTACAAAGGTCAGACCACCCTAAGGTTCGCTTGGCTGCGTGACCGCGCTTGTGCATCCCCTTCGAGGGAGAAGGTCACAAGCCCGAGCATGAGATCCCGGACATCTTGTGCGCGGACGTCGAGCGCTCGCGCAATCTCGATGAATCCGGCGCCTTGGCCTCGCATATCGTTCATTACCTGCGTTAAGAGCCCGGAGCTTTCGGCGAGTAGGTTGGAGCCGGGCTCGTTTCTTCGGAAGCCCGCCATTGAGAGTTGCTTTGCTAGGGTGCTGTAGGTCCAGTCTGAGATGACACCTAGTCGATGCGCACGCAGGTTGAGGGCCATTGCACTCACGCGCCAGCGCCTCTTGAGCATCAGGATGTCCTCGAGCATCAAGTTGCCGCGGATCGAGCCAAGGACGTCGGCCCGCGGCATTAGGAAGGAACTGGCAAAGTCGTTTGCTGCTTGCTCTTTTTCCTTTCCTGGTTCAACGTGCAATGACCCGCCGTGCATGACAAGGTGCCCAAGTTCGTGGGCGAGGTCGAAACGTAGTCTCTCGGCGGACTTGTGCACGTTCAAGAAGATTACCGGTGTCGCCCCGTGCCGGAACGAGAAAGCGTCGATGGCTTGCAACGGCCCGCCAGCGGAGTAGACCTTCGCACCCTTGAATTCGAGAAGCTGCAGAAGGTTCTTGATTGGTGCGACGCCAAGACCCCATGCCCCGCGTAGAGCCTCGGCAGCTTGCTCGGGAGGAAGTTCATCGTCGGAGTCGAGGAGGTCCTGCAGTTCCGGAACGTCGGGGGCTGGTGCCCTGTATGCCGCCTCTATCCATTCCGACAGTTCTATTGCCAGTGTTGACAGGCTTCGTGCGGTAGCCTCATCCTTCTTTGCTAGTCGCGATGTTGCTCGAAAGTGGAAAGCGTCTGCCGGAGGGAGCGCTTTGACTGGACGATAGAAGAAATCGACCGGGAAGTTGAGGACGCGCGCGAACTCGCGGATAAGCTCGGGACTCGGTGTCTTTTTAGTGTTTTCCGCTTGAGATATCCAGGGCGCCGTGGTGCCCGCTTCCGTGGCGAGCGCGGTGGCGGTCATCTGTCGGATGGCCCGTGCCATCTCAAGGCGCGCGGGAATGAAGGTGGTGCTCATTGCGGGGCTACCGGTGCCTTAGCGCCGTGCGACGGTGAAGCCGAAGCCCTCGTCTTCTTCGGTGTCTTCCTCGAACGAGAATGCACCGAGCGTGAGGTCGAACGGTGGGAAGATGATCCGTTCTGCCCAGCTGTCGATCTGTTTGCCGGCCATCGAGGTTGGACGGGATAGCTCAAGGAATACCATGCCGTCACGTTCGTTGTAGAGCAGAATCCAGAGGTATTTGACGTCGATTTCGCCACTGTCGTCGGTCGGCTGGCCGAACAAGGCCATCTGGCCATTCTCGTCGACGCGACGCGCGAAGGCTGAGCCCTTCGGGTTCTTAGTACTTGGCGTGCCCCAGTCGATGCCAGTGAACTGGTCGCCGCTGCTGGTGATCAGTCCGAGATTGAGGTCAGCCTGCGAGAAGTAAGGCAAGTTCTGTGGGTCCGAGCGTCTCCAGTCGAGTTGCAGCAGCATAAGTTGCTCGTGAATGACCTCGACCGTGCGGTACCAGCGAGTCATGTTGGGCGCCGACTTCGGTGCGCCCTTCGAGTAAGCGCGACTCTCAGCCGCACCCACCGCTACGGCACGTTCGAAAACGGTCGCCTGGAGACGCATTGGTGACAGATGGTACGCGAGATCCTCACGTGTCTTGGGTGTATGAATCGCCATGACGGTTCCTCTCTCGCGCCGGTGGTTACTCCCACTCTAGTGGGAGAGTGAAAGAATCTCCACATTGAGTCAGGTGCTGCGTGTTGCCGCGTTCAGCTCGGCAAGGAAGGCACCGCGGCCAGTAGCCAGCAGGGAACCGCGATCGTCACGGCGAGACTCACTTGGAGTTCTTTGCCACCGGTCCAGGGCGTCGGGAGGAAGGAGTCGATACTGGGCTCGTCCCCTGACATGGTGGGCACATTGTGCGGCAGAGCGTTCACCACACCAACTGGGAACCGAGATGCTCAACATAGTCGTGGCCGAAGGCGGGATAGCTTGTGCCGCATCATCGACGGGTGTTGCCAGGGCGGCAGCGAACCGAAGTCCGACACCGTCCGGGACCGTGGGTGTGAAACTCGCAAACCTGCGGATGCGCGGCGAAAGTATCGAAAACGTCGCGTCTAGGCTCGTGCACACAGGGGGAAGGCCAACGCGTGCTCTCCACTCTAACGGAGGTGGGTCGACGGTTGCTTTCTGACGTAGAATCTGGGCTGACGAAAGAGATGCCGACGATCGAACCCGTCAACTAACCTATGCCTCCCCATAAACCCTACGAAAGCCCCGACGAAAACTGCGACGGGCTACCCAGAGCCGGGAGCTAATGCGTGCCAGTCATGCCATCCAGGACCTGCCATGCGGTCTACTGATGGGCCACCCGGCCCGGAAAATCAACGATATGGGCAGAACTGTCAGGTAACGAACTCGACGCCTCTACTCAGGTGAGTGCCGGCGTCGAGCCTCGTTTGCCGCGAGTCAGTCGTCGGCGTCGGGGTAGGCGTCCTCGTCGTCGTCGTAACGGCCGGACTCCTCAACCTCCACCTCGAGGATCTTCAACATCTCCGTGTCAGGGTTGAGCATGATCGCGGCCTCGTCACGGCGGTGCTGCAGGACGGTATCGATGTAGGACTGCACGGTCTCGGCCAGCGGGATGTAGCGATCCTGCTTCTGGCTCATGTACCAGCGGTGCTCCAGGACCTCGTGCACCACTTCGGCAGGCTCCAGCTTCCCGGCCAGGTGCCGCGGGATGGACCGCACAATGGGCTCGAAGATCTGGCTGACCCAAGCATGCGCGCTGATTTCCTCGTCCAGGTCCGGGTTGTTGTCCGCCCGGAACTGGTCCATGTCGTTCAAGAGCCTGCGGGCCTGGTTTTCCTGGGCGTCCAGTCCGGTGAGGCGCAGCAAGCGGCGCTGGTGGTGTCCGGCGTCCACCACCTTGGGCTGGAGCTGGATGGTGGAGCCGTCCGCCGTGGTCTTGATGGCGTATTCCTCGACATCGAAGCCGAGCTCGTTGAGGCGCCGGATGCGGGCGCCTACGCGCCAGCGTTCGCCGAGTTCGAAGGATTCCTTCTCCGTAAGCTCCGCCCAGAGCCGGCGGTAGCTGTCCATGATCAGCTCACTGGTGGCTACGGGGTCCACCTTTTCTTCGATGAGCCCGCCGTCCAGGAGGTCCATGAGCTCGCCGGCAATGTTCACCCGTGCGATTTCCAAATCGTACTCGCGCTGGCCTTGGGACAGGTCCGGGTACAGCTCGCCAGTTTCCGCGTCCACCAGATAGGCGGCGAAGGCGCCGGCATCGCGACGGAACAACGTGTTGGACAGCGAGACGTCGCCCCAGTAGAAACCGATGAGGTGCAGACGGACCAGGAGCAAGGCTTGGGCGTCAATCAGGCGGGTCAGCGTGTCCTTGCGCAGCATTTGCGAGAACAACGCGCGGTACGGCATGGAGAACTTCAAGTGCCGTGTGACCAGCACAGGATTCAGCGGCTTGCCATCGGCAGTGGTCCTGCCGGTGATGACGGCCACGGGCTCCACGCAAGGAACGTCAAGCCTCGCGAGCTTCCGGAGCATGTGGTACTCGTGCCGGGCCACATGCTCGGACGTTTCCTTGATGGCGATCACGGAACCGCCCAAATGGGCGAAACGCACAATGTGCCTGGAAATACCGCGGGGAAGGGCAGCCAGGAATTCCGTTGGCCAGTCCTCCAGGGCGATGTGCCAAGGCAGGTCCAGCAGCTCCGGATCCGCGGCGGCAGCAGTGATGTTCAGCGAGCCGATGACGCTGGCGGGCGGTGCGGAGTCCTGCGCACTCGCCGCTTCTTTCCGGGGGAGCTTGCCTATCTGCCCGTAGTCGGTAGGTTCGTCATGCCACTGGGCTCCGTTTTGCTCGCTCATGCCTCAATTGTTCCGTACTCGGAGGTGCTGTTCAGTTCAGTGAAGGGATCTGCCGGTTTGGCTGACCATTCGACGTCGGGTGCGGCCTGGAAGCCGACACCCTGGTTGGCGAGCCGCTCACCGAAGGCGCCCAGCCGACGTCGGAAGTCACCAAGGTCGCGGGCCTCCTGGCCGGTCCACGCGACTTCGGCCAGGGAAACCGCCCTCGGGTACAGGAGCCAGTAGGCCTGCTGGTTTCCGCGGACCGTTTCGGTCCAGAGCGGACCTTCGACGCCGAGGATGTGGCGGTCTTCGAGGCCACCTTGGGCAGGGTTCCAGTCGTAGTACTCCGACCAGGTAAATGGCCCGCCTTCCACCCAGGACAGGCCGATGGGGCTTGCGGAGTCGTACTTCTGGTCCAGGTACGTGTTGGCGGCCGGGGACATGATGACCTGCGAGCCGCCGTGTTCGGCCTGCCGGACCACCGGTTCGAAGTCGCCCCACCAGTACTGCGCCACGGAACCCTCAGGAAGCTGGACCTGCGCGTACTCGTTCCAGCCCACCACCGTCTTGCCGGTTGCGGCGCCGATCCTGGCGAATTCGGTCACCATGGTCACGTAGTTCTCATGCCCGGTGACGTGGGCCTCGTCCCCGCCGATGTGCAGGTAGGGGCCTTCAGTGATGGCGGCGATCTGTCCCAGGACCTCGGTCACGAACTCGTAGGTAGCAGGCAGGTCTGCCGTCAGCGTGGAGTAGCCGACATCGCCCGTGGTGTTGCCGGGTTTGGCGACGCCGTCCGGGTTCAGTTGCGGGATGGCGGCCAGTGCGGCATTGACGTGGCCGGGAAGGTCGATCTCCGGTACCACCAGGATGTTCCGCGTGGCCGCGTACGCCTGGATGTCCCGGTAGTCCTGCTGAGTGTAGAAACCGGTGTGGCCCGGAGCCAGCCCGACGCCGGGGTGGTCCACTGCGCCGCCAAGGGCCGTGAGGTTGGCGTAGTCCAGCCCCGACGGGTTGTTCTCCGGAGCGTGGATTTCGATGCGCCAGGCTTGGTCGTCCGTGAGATGGAGGTGCAGGGCGTTCAGCTTGAACTGCGCCATGACATCGATCTGTTCCTTGACCTCTTCCACGGTGAAGAAACTGCGGGCGACGTCCAGCATCAGACCGCGGTACGCGAAGCGCGGTGCGTCATGGATTTCGACGGCGGGGATCGCCCAACTGCCGCTGTCACCGGCAATGCCAACGGCTTGGGTGAGAGAGCGTTCGATTGAAGGCGCGAAAAGCTGACGGAGGGTTTGGATTCCGTTGAACAGCCCGGCCGGTGTGGATGCCCTGAGGCGGGCGCCGGCGTCGGTGACGGTGAGCGCATAAGCCTCCGGTCCGCCCTCGAGCGCTGCGCCCAACTCCAAGGCGATGTCCCCGGGGCGGAACGCGGTGGTGAGTGGCAGTTCAAAACCCGTGCCCCGGCGAAGCAGGGCAGCGAGCTGCACGGCGACGGGTTCGGCATCACCGGACGCGGCAATCCGGGTGGTGCCGGTCAGAGTGAACGGCTGGCCGTCCAGAGGCGTGACGTGCTGGGGCAAGGGGATCAGGTTGTCCGTCGTGTTCATGCCGTTCTTTCGCCGGAGATGGGTTAACGAGAGAGCGGCCCGACCGTTGAGGGTCGGGCCGCTCTCAGCACTGCATTATGCGATTAGTCGCCCAGGCGGAGGCCGGTCTTGGTGTCGAAGAGGTGCACGTGGCCGGACTGCGGACGAACGTAGATGGACTCGCCCTTCATCGGGGGACGGCGGCCATCGACGCGTGCGACGATGTCGTGGCTCTTGCCATCGAGGGTGGTGTGGCCGTAGACGTAGGCGTCGGCGCCGAGTTCTTCGACGACGTCCACCTCAACCTGGAGGCCTTCGCCCTGGCCAACGGTCTCGAGGTCTTCCGGACGGGAGCCAACGGTGACGGTCTTGCCCGTGGCGTCCTCAAGGACGTCGTGCTTGACGGGGTAGACGGTGCCACCGAACTGGACGCCGCCGTCAACAACCGGCAGTTCCAGAAGGTTCATGGCGGGGGAGCCGATGAAGCCTGCAACGAAGACGTTCTGCGGGCGGTCGTAGAGGTTGCGCGGGGTGTCAACCTGCTGGAGGAGGCCGTCCTTGAGGACTGCAACGCGGTCACCCATGGTCATGGCCTCAACCTGGTCGTGCGTCACGTAAACCGTGGTGACGCCGAGGCGGCGGGTCAGGGATGCGATCTGCGTACGGGTCTGCACGCGGAGCTTGGCGTCGAGGTTGGAGAGCGGCTCGTCCATGAGGAAGACCTGCGGGTTACGGACGATTGCACGGCCCATGGCAACACGCTGGCGCTGACCACCGGAGAGAGCCTTCGGCTTGCGGTCCAGGTACTGCTCGAGGTCCAGGAGCTTGGCGGCTTCGCGGACCCGCTCTGCGCGCTCTTCCTTGGAAACGCCGGCGATCTTGAGGGCGAAGCCCATGTTGTCCGCAACGGTCATGTGCGGGTACAGGGCGTAGTTCTGGAAGACCATTGCGATGTCGCGGTCCTTCGGCGGAACGTCCGTCACGTCGCGGTCACCGATCAGGATGCGGCCAGCGTTCACGTCCTCGAGACCTGCGAGCATGCGCAGGGAGGTGGACTTACCGCAACCGGAGGGTCCAACGAGGACCAGGAATTCGCCATCGGCGATGTCGATGTTGAGCTTATCGACGGCGGGCTTATCTGTGCCCGGGTACAGACGCGTAGCGTTATCAAAAGTAACTGTAGCCACAGTTATCAATCCCTTCACCGGCAGGTACGTGCCGGACGATCCGTAGTGAATGGTTCTTTTTGTTCAGTTGAAACTCCCCGGCCAAGGCCGAGGAGTCATACGCGGCGCCGCACGATAATGTGCGTCACGTCACAAGCAAGAGTATGGCAGAGACTTCGACCCGCTGTCGAATTGTTGCGAACATCACATGTTGTTCTCGTCACACCTACGCTTCGGCGGTGACGCGGCGACGCTCCCGCAGAAGGGCTTCCAGCAGTTCCGCTACGTGCACCGGTGCTTCGACCCGGAACGCGGCCTGCGTGAAGTCCAATCCAACCTTGATGCCCACGTCATCTCCCAGAAGCCGCCCGAGTGCGTCCTCGTCGGTCACATCGTCGCCTGCGAACAGGATGGCCGTGGCTCCTGTCGCCTGGCGCAGGAACTCCACGGCTTCGCCCTTGGAAGCGTGGACAACGGACGTCTCCAACACCCGCTTGCCGGTTTTGAGATACACACCCGGACGGTCCTGCAGTTCCATCCGGGCGGCCTCGACGGCGTCTTCCGCCACGTCATCGTCGGCAAGCCTCGTGTGGAGCACCACGCCTGCGGGTTTGTCCTCCAACAGGGTTCCCGGAGCGACGTTCACTATTCCGGCCAGGACCTCGCGCACGGAAGCCAAACGTGCGCGCTGCTCGTCGTCCAGTTCCAGGCCCAAAGAACCTTCGCCCAACCAAACCTCAGCCCCATGGCTGCCGATCAGCAGCGTGTTGGCCGGGGGAGAGGCGACCAATCGCAAACTGTCCAGTGCGCGCCCCGAGATGAGTGCCGTCGTCGTGCGAGGCAGTCGCGCGAGGTCCTCCAAAGCAGCAGCGGACCGTGGGAGGGGGCGGGCGTCCCCGGCGCGGTCCACGATGGGAGAGAGCGTGCCGTCGAAGTCGAGGGCTACCAGGAGCTGTTCCGTGCCGGCGATCCGGCGGATCGCGTCCAGGAGTTCCGGGGAGAGTGTCAGGGGCGTTTGCTCAGCTGTCATCGCGAACTACCTTCTCTTTGAGGGACTCAAGGAATTCGGCCGACCAGTGGTCAACGTCGTGGTCCAGGATCTGCTTGCGCATCAGCTTCATGCGGCGCCGTGCTTCCTTCGGTTCCAGGTTGATCGCTCGGAGGATGGACGATTTGAGGCCGTCGATGTCGTGCGGATTGATCAGGAGCGCTTGCTTCAACTGGTCAGCAGCGCCGGCGAACTCGCTCAAAACCAGTGCGCCGTCATCCTTGGAACGTGCCGTTACATACTCCTTGGCCACCAGGTTCATGCCGTCCCGCAGCGCAGTGACAAGCATGACGTCGGCCGCAAGGTACAGCGCCACCATCTCCTCCACCGGGTAGCTGTGGTGCAGGTAGCGCACTGCAGTGTTCTGGATGGTGTCGTAAGTGCCGTTGATGCGGCCGACCGTACCTTCGATCTCTTCGCGGAGCAGCCGGTACTGCTCAACGCGCTCGCGGCTGGGGCTGGCGACCTGGATCAGCGTGGCGTCTTCGACCTTGATGCGGCCATCGGCGAGCAGTTCCTCGAAAGCCTTGAGGCGGTGGCCGATGCCCTTAGTGTAGTCGAGCCGGTCCACGCCCAGGAGGATGGTCTTGGGGTTGCCGAGGTCCTTGCGGATCTGCCTGGAGCGCTCAATGATGTCCGGGCGACCTGCCAGCTCCCGGATCTGGTCGACGTCGATGGAAATTGGGAAAGCCTGTGCCCGGGCAATGTGGGTCACCTCGCCGTCAGGACCCTTCACATGGACCTGTTGCTGCTTGACGCTTGCGCCCAGGAAACGCCGTGCTGAGCGCATGAAGTTGCCCGCATCGCTGGGCCGCTGGAAGCCGAGGAGGTCAGCGCCCAGGAGCCCGTCGATGATCTCGCGGCGCCAAGGAAGCTGCGCGAAAATCTCCGGCGGAGGGAACGGAATGTGATTGAAGAAGCCGATCTTCAGGTCCGGTCGGGCCGTGCGCAGCATCCGCGGCACCAACTGCAGTTGGTAGTCCTGGACCCACACCGTGGCGCCGTCGGAGGCGTGGCGGATGACGGCGTCGGCGAACTTCTTGTTCACCTGGCGGTACGAATCCCACCACGTCCTGTGGAACTCCGGCGGGGCGATCACATCGTGGTAAAGCGGCCAAATGGTGGCGTTGGAGAAGCCTTCGTAGTAAAGCTCCACTTCGTGGCTGCTGAGCTGGACCGGGACAAGGTCCATGGCTTCGTGGCTGAAAGGACGCACCGTCTCGTCCGGAGCGCCATGCCAACCCACCCACGCGCCGTCGGACTTGGTCATCATAGGTGCGAGGGCGGTCACCAGGCCGCCGGGCGAACGGCGCCATCCGCCGTCGTCGCACCTGTCGACCGGCAGTCGGTTGGACACAACCATGAAATCGAACTTGCCCGCCGTCGGCTTCTTGGTGGGCGAGGCCCTGATGCCCTCTTCCGTCGTGAGTTTTTCGCTTGCCAAATCCTGCATTACTGCTCCCTGGGGTTGCTGTGACTCACCTCCCAGCCTACCGGCGGAATCATCGCCGGCACTTGATCGTTCAACAACCGGGTCGCTGCGCAGACGGCAAATCTTCAGGTTTGCTCCCGTAAACTGACCCCGTTGCCCACAACGCCGAATAACCACGAGGAACTGATGAGCCCCGCAAACGAACCACGCCTGTCAAAGGCCGAGCGCACTGCCCAGGCCAGGGAACAAGCGCGCAAGATCCGCGAAGAACAGCTGAAAAAGGACAAGCGCAACAAGATGCTGGTCCTCTGGGGCATCGTGGTTGCCGTGGTGGCGATTCTTGTGATTATCGCCCTCGTGGTGGTGCAGAACATCCAGAACAGCGCCCCCGTCGCTGACAGCGGCCCAACCCCCGCCAACGGCAACGTGCACGGCGGCGTAACACTTCTGGCAAACAGCGAGGTTGTGAAGTCCGCAGCGGCAACCGTCAACGTTGCCGACGTTCCTTCCCCCGCCGCTTCCAAACCCGCCACCGTGACGGCGCCCGGTGCCGAGGCCGAGGCCGGCAAGCCTGTGAAGGTGGTGGCCTACATCGACTTCATCTGCCCCATCTGCAAGCGTTTCGAGACCACCTACGGTGACTCGCTGACCAGCCTCCGCAACGAGGGCAAGATCTCCCTGGAATACCGTCCACTCGGTTTCCTGGACCAGCAGTCCACCACCAACTACTCCTCGCGCGCAGCGAACGCGGCAGCCTGCGTGGTGAACTCCTCGCCCGAGAAATACGCGGACTTCTTCAACCTCCTCTTCGAGCGCCAGCCCGCCGAAGGCAGCGCAGGCATCTCGGACAAGGACCTCAAGTCCATGGCCACAGAGGTGGGTGCGGCCAACATCGACTCGTGCATCGACAGCAAGCAATACCGGCCTTATGTGAAGGTGGCCACGCAGGAAGCGGCGGCGATCGGGATCACCGGTACCCCCACCGTCTTCATCGACGGCAAGCAGTGGGATGGTTCAACCGACCTGAACGCAGAGATCCAGACCGCGATCACCGCCAAGGGCTGATTTCCGGTAAGTACGACGACGGCCGGTCGCCTTCTCTTCGAAGGCGGCCGGCCGTTGTTGTTTGTTCCGGGCCGGTCCTGGTTCCACGAATTTCCTTGTGGAGGACGGTCTGGGCTAACCTTGACTAGCGTTCTTCGCACGCCTCCTTAGCTCAGTTGGCCAGAGCACCTGTCTTGTAAACAGGGGGTCGCCGGTTCGAATCCGGCAGGGGGCTCCACCAAACCCCTCCATGCCAGTGAACACGCTGGTTGGGAGGGGTTTTCTCTTTGCATTGCAGCACCCGACGCGGCTGGTGGGTGGGTTGCCGGCTGGCGGGGGGTGCCTGCCTTACGCTGGTTGTCCGGCGAGGGGAAAACAGTGTTTGATGCGGGCAGTCTGAAAGTGGCGTTGGTGGTAGTGACGCTCACGCTTTGTTGCCTTTTCTACAGTTCATACCGCAGGTCAGGTTCGGCCTACACAGGCTGGTGGTCCTTGGCGTTGGCTTTCTGGTTGGCAGGGAATGGATCCTTCTTCTTCACCGGCTTGGATCACCAGGCCTTGGCCAACCCTTTCGGCAACGCCCTGTTAGTGGGAGGAGCCTTCTGTCTGTGGGCCGGAGCCCGTTCCCTCCGGCTCCTGAGCGTGCATTGGTGGCAGTTGGCCGCCGGGCCGACTGTCACGGCGGTGGCATCCGCCCTCGAGAATCCCACCCAGAATGCCTGGTCCGGTGGCTTGGCTTATCTGGTGATGATGGCCACGGGCATGGCCTTGGCGGCAAAGGAGCTGGCCCTTTTGGGGCGGAACGGTTCCCGGGCACAGCGGCCAACGTTGTTCGCCGCAGGGGCCTTGGTGCTGTATTTCCTCGCCCGGGGAGTCGTCTATTCCGTAGACGGGCCGCAGGGTGAAGTTTTCCTGGCCTACTTCAGTCCCGCACTGACATGCCTGCTTCTGATATGGCTGCTGATCATTGTCTCCTTCAGCATGAATGAACTCAGCAACCGGCAGCTGATCAGGTCGCTGTCCGAGAAGGCGAGCCGCGACGGGCTGACGGGTCTCTTGAACCGGCAGGCTTTCCTGGAGTTGGCGGAGAAGGAATTGCAAAGGCTCGGGGACACTGACTCCGTCTGCACGGTGATCCTGGCGGACCTGGACCACTTCAAGTCCATCAATGACACGTATGGCCACTCGGCTGGTGATGCGGCCCTACAGGCCTTTGCACAAGCCGCCACCGCCTCCGTGCGCGGCACCGATCTTGTTGGCCGCTACGGCGGCGAAGAGTTCATCCTCCTGGTGGCCGGGGCCGACCCTCTGCGTGCTCACGGCATCACTGCGGAGATCAGCCGGAAGCTTGCCGATTCGTCCCGTTCCCCCGGGACGGCGACCGTGCCGACTGCCAGTTATGGAATCGCCTGCAACTCCACCTCCGGACCCGGACTGCCGGCCATGATCGATGCCGCCGATGCCGCGCTGTACGAGGCCAAAGCGGCAGGGCGGAACACCGCAGTCGTGGCAGGTCCCGCCCTCTGACAGGGTGGATCGTCACCAGAGCTGCTGCACCTCGCCAATCCGTCCTGTGCCAGGAGTCTAGTCCTACATACTTGCTTTATGCAGACAACAACGGTGTTCGTCGAAGGGGAGAGCGACAAAGTGGCCGTGGAGGTGCTTGCCGCCCGCCTCGGGCACAACCTCGTTGCTGAAGGAGTGACCGTGGTCCCCATGGGTGGCGCCACGAGCATCATCCATTTCCTGGACCGTTACGGGCCGAACGGCGCCGATCATCGCTTGTTGGGTTTGTGTGATGCGGGGGAGTCGCCGGGCATCACCAGGGCCCTCAGCCGTGCCGGGATCGGACCGGGAACGTTGGCTGAACTGGGTTTCTTTGTTTGCCATGAGGACCTCGAGGACGAGCTCATCCGCGCCCTGGGGACGGACAACGTCCTGCAGGTTATTGATGAGCAAGGAGAGCTCGCCTCGTTCCGGCTCCTGCAACGGCAGCCCTCCTTGCGGGACCGCCCGGTGACGGCTCAACTGAGGAGGTTCTTTGGCGGACGCAGCGGCAACAAGGTCCGGTACGCGCAGCTGTTGGTCGAAGCGTTACCGCACGGCGAGGCGCCGCCACCACTCGGACTCCTTGTCGCGGCCTTCGCCGCAGGGGACTGAAACGGCGGCACCAAAGGAGGTGCCGCCGTCGAGCCCTTCCCGACGCCGGCTAAACGGCGGGTTGGTGCTGGGTGATGCAGTGAATTCCCCCGCCCCGGGCAAAGATGGCACGGGCGTCCACCATGACTACCTCGCGGCCGGGATACGCCTGCTCCAGGATCCGCCGGGCCTGGGCGTCGGCGGGATCGTCGAAACTGCAGGCAATAACGCCGCCGTTGACCACCAGGTGGTTGATATAGCTGTAGTCCACCCAACCCTCCGCGTCGCGCAGTGTTTCGGGTGCGGGCACTTCAACGATGTCCCAGGAACGGCCGACGGCGTCGTGCGTACTGGCCAGCAGCGAAATGATGTCCGCCGTGATGTGGAAGTCCGGGTGGTCGGGATTGCGCTGGGAATGGACCAGCAGCACGCCGGGCGAGGGAATGGTCGCGATAATGTCCACGTGGCCTCGGGTTCCCAAAGCCTCCGAATCGCGGGTCAGCCCACGCGGGAGCCAGATGACGTGCGTGGCGCCGATGGTGCGCCGCAGTTCCGCCTCGACGTCCGGTTTGGTGAGGTACGGATTCCGGTACTTGTCCAGCTGCACCGTTTCGGTGACCAAAACCGTGCCGAGCCCGTCCACCTGGATTCCGCCGCCTTCGTTGACCAACGGGGTTTCCACCATTTGGGCGCCAGCCAAGCGCACCACTTCGGCGCCGATGGCCGAGTCCTTGCCCCACGTGGCCCAATCCTGCTGGCCCCACCCGTTGAAGACCCAATCGACGCCACCCAGCCGGCCGTCGTCGTCAATTACGAAAGTCGGCCCGATGTCCCGCATCCACGCGTCATCAAGGGGTGCGGGCACCAACTCGATGTGAGGCGACAGATACCGGCGGGCGGCCTCCATGTCCGGCGGATCGACCATCATGGTGACCGGCTCGAACCTGAGAACTGCGTGGGCCACAGCGGCCCATGCAGTCCGTGCCTCGTGGGTTTCCTGGTCCGAGTGCCCGATCGAGGAGCGTTCCGGAGGGAAGGCCATCCAGACCCGTTCCTGCGGAGCGGTCTCGCTCGGCATGAGCCACGTCATGGCCGTGCCGCATTCTGCAGCGCGGACACCGCGCCGTACGGGCGTTCGATGTCCACCTCCCTGGTGAGTTCGGCATAGGTGTCCGGGCGGCGGGTGGTCAGGAAGGGGAACAGGTCCAGCCAGTCCTTGCGCTGGTCCAGGTCGAGGTCGGCGACCAGCACGGCCTCCTTGTCCCGAGGGGCCTGGACCAGGACGCGGCCGTAGGGGTCTGAAATGAACGAGGAACCGTAGAAGGTGATGTCGCCCTCGTCGCCTGTGCGGTTGGGGACCACCATGAAGGTGCCGTTCGTGATTCCGTGTCCGGTGATGACGTGTTGCCACAGCGGTTGGTGGTCAAAGTCCGGGAACGTCGGCTCGGAACCGATCGCGGTGGGGTACACCAGGATCTCCGCCCCGGCCAGCGAATAGAGCCGGGCGACTTCAGGGAACCATTCGTCCCAGCAGGTGGGAAGTCCGACGACGGCGTGGTCCAGTTCCGCTGGACGGTACACCGGGTAGGCGTCTTCCGCGGGGCCGGCCCGGAAATACGTGTCCTCGTAGTACCCGGCACTGATGGGGATGTGTGTCTTGCGGGTGCGGGCGAGCAGTTCACCATCGGGCGAGACAAGGATGGCGGTGTTGAAGCCCAGTCCGTCGTCGCCGTCGGCCCGTTCGTAGAGCGAGGCGTGGACTGTGACGCCGTGGGCGCGGGCGGCGCTGGCCGCGAATTCGAAGGTGGGGCCGTTGAGCAAGTCCTCTGCGTCCTGTGCAGGGTTTGTTCCCGCACGTACGTTGGCGGGGTATTTGGAGACGGTCAGTTCCGGCAGGAAGACCGACGCGGCCCCTGCTTCGGCGGCCCTGCCGATGGCTTCGGTCAACACTGACCGGAGTTCTGCGGCGTCGTCCCGCCAGCGGTGCTGGACAAGTGCTACGCGGAGGGGTTGGCGGGTGGTTTCGCGGCTCCGTGCGGGCGACCAGGGCGGCGTGGTGTTGCTGATGATGTCCATGATGGATTGTCCTGACTGGACCTAGGGGTCCTTGTCTCGGGGGATTCTTGTGGAACCCGGTAATTTCTTGAAGTTGTTCACTAGCCAAGGTCCCGTCCGGAAGCCTTTTGCAGGGGAGCCGTGGCGGTCAGCGAATCGATCGCGCCGGCTACCAGGGAACGTGCGTGCTCCGTGGTGATGAAACCGCTCAGCCAACGTCCTGAGATCCCCTCCACCAGGCTGGTGAGGATCTCCGCCGTCGTGGCTGCTTCCTGATCGCTGATGCCTGCTTGAACGGCCTGGATGGCCGTCGCGATTTCGCGGTTCCACGCGGAAGTGGTGCGGGAGAGCGGTTCGGTCAGTTCCGGCTCGAAGATTGAGCAGGCCCTGAGCTCGTTCCACGCCACCGAGTTCCTGCGGACGTCGGCATCGTCCTTGATTTCGTCGAGGAGGAGATGCCGGAGGTGCTTTCCGCCATCCTGGCTCTTTCTTGCGGAAGGAACGTCGTCCTTGCTGACCTGTTTGTTGATGTGCTCGAGGGTGGCGGCGAGCAGGCCGGCCCTGTCCGTGAAGTGGTAGTACAGCAGTCCGGACGAAACACCGGCTTCCTTCGCCACATCGTTGACCCGCAGTCCCCGAACACCGTTCCTGGCGATGCAGGTGGTGGCGGCGGTAAGGATCTTGGCTAGTTTGTCAGTCATGGTTTGACAGTAATACGTGCTCACCCCGCTCCGTTGCCGGGCCGGCCTGGACAGCATGCGGTTCCGGCCAGAGTCGTAGGGCCGCCAGATATCCGAGCGATCCGATCACTGTGGATCCCACGAAACTCAGGTCCACGCCGCCAGCCAAGTGGGAGAGGGGACCGGTGTAGAGGGAGGTGTCCGTGGCGAGGAGACCGAACGTCGAGCCGACGGCCCAGGGAATGACAGCCCTCAGGTTCCAGCCCCTGCTGAACCAGTAATGTCCTGTGGGACCGTCCGCCCGGAATAACTGGAGGTCTCCCGGACTGTATTTGCCCCGGCGGGCAACGAGGAAGCCGAGGACGTTGATGGCCACCCATGGACCTGCGAGGCCGTTGAGTACCAGCGTCATCGCCGTGATGGAGTCGACGGCGTTGAACACGAAGACTCCGAGGTAGAGAAGTCCGACGGCGACTGCCGAAGTGATGAGCGTGGTGTGGATCCTGCGGAGCCGCGGGAAGAGGGCTTCCAGGTCGAGGCCGCTTGCGTAGAGGTTAAGGACTCCCTGGCCGAGCCCACCAGCCAGGGCGATAACGAGTATGGGCAGCAGATACCACGCCGGTGAAGCACGGACGAGGTCCGCGACGTACGATCCGCCCAGCTCGGGAATGGCGGAAGCGGTGAAGGCGCCGAAGAGTGCGGTGACAAAGAGGCCCAGGAACACCCCAGAGCAGGTCGCGGCCAGGACTGCACGGTCGGAGTGTTTTTTGCGGGAGATGCGCCGGCTGTAGTCACCCAACGTGGGCGCATAGGACAGCGGACCACCAATGGAGATCACGACGGACAGAATCCAGGTAGGCCAGAAATCGCCCAGAAGGTAGTCCGCGTGCACGGTGGAAGGGCTGAACGTGGGAGCGAACGCCACGACTCCTGCGATGAGAAGGATTCCGACCACGGGCGCTACGAACTTCTGCATGGTGACCACCGTCCCGTGGCCGAAAAGGGCCACGAGCACGATCTCGATGGAGATAACCGCGTAGCCAATGGCAAGCGTGGTGCTGTCCAAGGGTATGCCCAGGAGCCGTTCCGCAGCTGCCATCAGGGCGTCACCGGAGGTCCAGACAGCGATTGCCGCATAGGCCAGGGCGAAGAGGAGTGTCAGTCCGGAACCGATCAGTCTTCCCCTTGTGCCGAAGTGTGCGGCGCTGGAAACAGTGTTGTTGGTGCCCGTGCGGGGAGCGAGGAGGGCCATGGGTGCGATGAGGATCGTGCCGATAACGAGTCCCGTGAGACTGGCCGTGGCGGCACCGACGAAATCGAGTCCGAAGGTGATGGGTAGCCAACCGAAGACGATAACCGAGAAAGCAAAGTTTCCGCCGAAGAAGACGGAGAAGAGGTTGCGCGGGCGGGAGGTGCGTTGTTCGTCGGGAATGTACTCGATGCCGACTGATTCGATGCGGCCGAAGCTGTCCTTGTGCGAGGACACGGCACCGACGGGATCCGCGTCTTTGCGGAAGCGCGTGCTGAACATGTCAGAGCCTTTCGTGAACTACATCACGTCGATGTAATGCCTTCGCTATAGATCCTGACTGAATTTTCAGTCAATACGGAAGGTGTGGAAACGTGACAAGTCCTTCGCCCGGCGGCGATAGCGGGCGCCCCTTGACGCTCGCCCGAAGGTCCTAGATAGTTCTCGTTGGGGGCGCACAGGGTACTCCCTGCGATCTCCAAGGAACCATGCATGAGCCTCCACATTCCGAGCCCGAATGAATTGCCCCGGGCGACGTCCGACTTTGATGCCGACAAGTACCGCAAGGGGCGGAGGAGCCTGGGAATCGGTCTGTTGGTGATGGGAGCTATTAACGGTTTCGCCCTGACCCGCATGTATACGAGGGATTGGCACCTTCTGGCGACACTCACGGACGTTGACATGATGGTTGAGGTCGGTGCCCTGGTACTCAACGTCATTTTCTTCGCATCCGTGGTCGGTTGCGGAATCTGGAACATCCTTGCTCGAAAGGGGACATCGATCGCGCCACTTATTGTCGGCTTGGTGGTGTCCTCGTTGGCGCTCGTGTTTGCTGTGCTCAACTCCGTGGATGCCGTCATGAGCTCCGGAAGGATGCCGGCGCTGTTCGCATTCTTCATCCACGTGGCCCTCCTCATCCAAGCCATCCGTTTGCTCCGGATGAAGCCCGTGCCCCCCACGCCGGAACCCACCCGCCAAAGCGTCCACCCGTTTTACCAGCCCTGAGCGGCCCAAAGGCTCACCCCGCTTCCCGGGCCCGCACCGCCTTCCGTTCCCGCTGCCGCAGCGCCAGCATCGGAAACAGCAGCACGGAAAGCATGCCCGCGCCGACCAAGGCTGACGCTATGCCGTTCGAAATGATTCCAGCGTCCTGACCGATGCCCGTAACGGCCACGATGATCGGCAGCCCCGTTGCGCCAAACAGTGCCACGGCACGTTTTTCCGCGAACGTTGAGCCCGGGGGAGCTGCGAGGATCGAAGGGATTCCCCGCACCAGCAGCAGCAACGCCAGGAACAGTGGAACCAGTGCCAGCGTCAGGGGGCTGGAAGCGAGGGCTCCCAGATCGAAGTCAATCCCGGTATCGATGAAGAAGATTGGCACCAGGAACCCGAAGGCAATGGCGTCCACTTTGGCTTCGATGACTGAGCGGTCCTGTTCCGACGCGCGGGCGATCACCACCTTCCAGAGGATTCCGGCCGCGAAAGCGCCCAGCAGCATGTCCAGTCCAAGGATCATGCTCAGCACTACCAGGACGGTGAGGATGAACATGATCGATCGCACGGCGAACTGGCTGCTGGTGTGCAGGGTCCGGGTCACTTGGGCGTGCAGGAACTTGTGGCGGGACCGGGCTGCCAGGAAGACTGCCAGTCCTGTCAGGAGGACGAATCCCAACAGCACGGCCGTGGCCGGACCCAGCTGCTTTCCGCTGAAGAACAGAGAAATTGCCACCAGGGGGCCGAACTCGCCAATTGCTCCGAGCGCGGTCACTGCGATCCCCATGGGCGTGCGCGACTCACCGGCGTCGCGAAGGATCGGCAACAAGGTGCCCAATGCGGTTGAGCAGAGCGCGATGCCGATAATCACCGCGGCTTCCACGCTGGGTCCCAACAACAGGCCTGCCCCGACACCGGCTGCCAGGGAGATCAGCCATCCCAGGCCGGCCCGCGAGGCCGGCCGGCCCCGGATCAGGGCGAAGTCGATTTCGTTGCCCGCGACGAAAAACAGCATGGCCAGGCCAAAGTCGGCCAAGGTATCGGTGAACTGGACGGACTGGACCCAGCCCAGCACGCTGGGACCCAGGAGGATGCCGAGTACGATCTCGAACACCACCAAGGGAACCTTCACCACCCGATCCAGTGAACGGACGGCCAGTGGCGCGGCAACAGCAAGCAAGGCGATCACAACCAGTGACGTGGATAAGCCTTGCATCAGCGGTACCTCCGCCGCTTGGGGGAAGAGTATTCCAAAGCTACCGCCACTGCTCGCAGGGGCGCCATAACGGGCCGGCCTTTAAGTTGAAAGTACGACGGCGGCGCTCCCCACCGTGGAGAGCGCCGCCGTCGTATGCGGTTGGTTAAGGCGTGGGGCTGCCGCCGTTCACGTTCAGCGTTTCGCCAACCACGTAGCTGGACTCGGGCGAGGCGAGGAAAACGTACGCCGGGGCGAGTTCCGCGGGTTGCCCTGCGCGGCCCAAGGGTGTGTCCTTGCCAAACTCGGGCAGCGCTTCCTTGGGTTGGCCGCTGCTGACCTGGAGGGGAGTCCAGATAGGGCCCGGGGCCACGGCGTTGACCCGGATGCCCTTGGGTGCAAGTTGCTGGGCCAAGCCCTTGGTGAAGTTGTTGATGCTGGCTTTGGTGGTTGCGTAGTCCACGAGGGTTGGCGAGGGGTTGTACGCCTGGATGGAGGTGGTGTTGATGATGGTGGAACCCTCCGGCATGCGCGGCAGGGCTGCCTTGGTCAGCCAGAACATTGCATAAACGTTGGTCTTGATGGTGTGGTCGAACTGCTCGTCGGTGATTTCCGCGAGGTCTTCCTGCGCCACCTGCTTTCCGGCGTTGTTGACCAGGATGTCGATCCCGCCCAACTCGGTCACCGCGCTTTCAACCACAGTTCGGCAGGCATCGGAGTCCTTGAGGTCGCCGGGGACCTTGACGGCTTTGCGGCCCGCGGCTTCGATGATGCCGGCGATGCGGGCGGCGTCCTCTTCTTCTTCGGGCAAGTAGGAAAGGACGACGTCGGCCCCTTCCCGGGCGAACGCGATCGCCGTCGCTGCGCCGATACCGGAGTCGGCCCCGGTGATGATCGCTTTACGGCCCTCCAGCCGGCCGGTGCCCCGGTAGGTTTCCTCGCCCAGATCCGCTTTGGGCGTCAGTTCAGCGTCCAGGCCAGGTTCGGGCTGGTGCTGCTTGGGCGGCGAGATGTGCTCGTAGGCAGTGACCGGGTTTCGGAAGGTGTACTGGTCGGTCATGGTGGTCCTCCTGTTGACTAGGTGTGGAACACGGGCTGTCACGCTGAATATTAGTAAGCAAGCTTATTGTTTTAGCCTAGGCAACGTGGTGTTGAGCCGCAAGTGTGCGCGTTGACTCACAAAAAACCTCCGCGTAGCCGGATACGTTGCCTCATTGAAAAAGCTCCGGGATGGGTGGGGCGGGGATCCTTGAGGGATGGGG
>NZ_JBHVRN010000024.1:0-47727 GCF_042885775.1 Paenarthrobacter sp. NPDC058040 | reverse complement strand
TGGGAGACGGCCGGAGCCTCTACCCAACCCAGGCGGATAGCGGATTCAGACTCGGCGTCCGGACCCCACAGCGTGTGGTCCTTGGCGAAAATCCGGCTCGCGATCTTGTCTTCGACCAGGCTGTCAAGATGCTGGGCGATGGCCTCTTGGGCGGCACCGCTGGCGTCAAAGCTGATTGTGCTCATTGTTTCTGGGGCTCCTAGGCGTTCGCGCCGAGATTGTCGATGAAACGGATTCATGCTTAGCGAGCCGTCTGTAACCACTCTTGCGTGGTTTTCAGACGGGCTGATCGGATCGTCGCGTTCCCTCTCGCGGTCCAAGCACGACAGGAGTTGCAAGACATGTGAGCGGGAAAACTCCCATTCCTGGGACACGTGAGGGTCTTTCCCACTTGTAGTCAATCCAGATCTCATAGCCCTCTGCGCGCTCGACCATGGTGCGTGTGTTCACACCATCAACAGCGAGCCACAGGATCGAGTTGTCGTTTGTAACCGCATCGACGACGCCGTACCGGACGAATTCGTTGTGGAGGCGGACCTCGACGACTTCGCCTACCAGGGGAAGCCAGTCGTGCTGAATATGGAAGCTCATTTTTCTCCGCTTGGATTTATTGCTCATTCCGATGAGGCACTGTCGTGCCAGCTGGTCACCGTGGCCAACAAGCCGCGGTTGAACTTAGACGATTGGCGAGCGGCCTTCCCGAATTTGAGGCTGGGGTTATCAGGTCTGAAAGCCCATGGACGAGGGATGTTGTTCGGGTCATCGTCCGATGTGGACGTGCCCTCGTCTTGCTGCGACGCTGTAAAGCCAGATGCTGATGAGTGAGAGGACGGATGCGTAGACAGAAAATGCCCAAAGCATATTCTGCTGTTGCGCCCATATCAGGATGTAGGAAGAGGTACCTCCGAAGAGAGCGACTCCAAGGCCGTAGGCGACAGCCATGCCCGTTGTTCTGCAACCAGGAGGCATGAGCGTTGAGATGATGAAATTGAAGAGCGTTTGATTCAGGGCGACCGAGCCCCCTCCAATGAGCATCACCGCAGCGAACGTCAAGATTCCGGGTTCGTTGTACAAACCGATCAGGAACACTGCTGGCACCAGACTAAGACGCACGATCGTGAAGACTTTGAGGTTTCCGTATCTGTCGCACAGGGCGCCCACGTAGGTGCCTGCCACCACCATGAGGATGCCGAGCATTGTAGTAACGGCAAAGATGTGCGTTGGGTCCTCACTGTAGGCAGCACGTGCGAGGCCCGGCAGGCCTACGGTCCAGGCGTAATTGGCCACTTGGGTTCCTGCAACCACAAAGAGGATGGCAAGGAAACCGAGGCGGCTTTTCCAAACCTGCTTCCAGACATCTGCGGTTGTGGAAGGTACATCTCCCTCACGGCTGCCAGCACCGGTGTCGGGCAAGGAACGACGAAGGTAGATGACGAAAATTCCCGCAAGACCCCCGACGAGGAAAGGTATTCGCCAGCCCCATTCAGCCATTGCGTCGCCCCCCACGCTGGCACTCACAATGAAGGAAACAAGGGAGGCAAGCATGATTCCGGCCTGCAGGATTGAGCCGGAGACGATGGTCGTGAATCGGCCTTCCTGCCCAGGTGTGGCCATCTCGACCGCGGCAGAATTTCCCACAGCCTGTTCGATGCCGGTGGACAGTCCCTGAATCAGGCGCGCGCAGACCAATACGACTGCCGCCCATACTCCGATCTGCTCGTAGGTGGGCAGCAGACCCATTAGTAGGCTGCTGCCAGAAATGGCGGCTATGGAAATCAGCAGGATCTTCTTGTGGCCAATACGGTCAGCTACTGGACCAACCAAAATTCCAGCCAGAGGCCTGGCGATAAATCCCACGGCAAAAACCATCAGGGCCGACAAAGTGGAGGCCACCGGGTCGGCCCCCGGGAAGAAGTGTGGGGCCAGCAGCGCAGCCATCAGCCCGTAAACGGTGAAGTCAAACCATTCCAGTGCCATGCCACCGCCGAGGGCGAGGGCGTTGCGTTTGTTGACTTTACCTGCGGAGGCGGCTGTCCTGGTGTTGGTTGCCCTTGTTGTATTTTGGCTCGTCATTGTGCCTCTTCATATCGTGCGATTTTGGGAAAGCAGGGGGGCCCGCGTCGTAGACGTTCTCGGTCGCAAGCTCTGCGCTGGTCCGGGCCACGACCAGGCATGCGCCGTTGGCGTCGGCCGGTGCCTGTCCGGACGGGCTACAGGAACGTCGTCGTTGTTCGCGTGGCAACTGATGGATACCGCACCGGTTCCGAATCAGGACCTCCTGGGCAGGAGGCTAGATCGTTTGACCGCCGTCGATATACCACGACTGTCCGGTTACGAAACTGGCCGCGTCGGACGCCAGGAATCCAACAGCGTTGGCGATGTCGCGGGGTTGTGCAAGCCTGCCCAACGGAATCCCGGTACGGAATACGCTCAGGTCTCCTTCGATCTGGCGTTCCGGGCCGACACCGAGGCGTGCCCATTGTTCACGCTGCATATCGGTTTCTGTAGATCCCGGGTTGACCGTATTCACTCTGACGCCACGCCCTGCCACTTCCAGCGCGAGCGACTGTGCCATCATTTGGGTTGCGGCTTTGGATGCGCAGTAGGCTCCAAGATCCAGCCGTGGTTTGGTGGCGCAGTTGGATGTGATGATGATGATCGAACCGCCGGTTTCATGAGCGATCATTTTCCGGGCGGCAGCGGCGCTGCACAGGTACGCAGCCCGTGAGTTCACCGCGAACTGTTTGTCCCAAAGACTGATATCACCTGAGAGCAGTTCGCCCGGATTACAGACGCCCGCATTGTTCACGAAGATGTCAAGACCGCCCAATTTGCGCGAGGCGTCCCCGATGGCTTCATCGACCGAAACAGGATCAGTAAGGTCGGCGGCAACACTGTAGCCGCCTAGTTCATTTGCAGTTCGAGCCGCCGACTCGGCGTCTATGTCGATGATTGCAACTTTCGCGCCCTGAGCGACGAGGTGTGTCGCGATGGATTTACCGATGCCTCGTCCGGCACCAGTGATTATGGCAGTCTTGCCGATGAGAGATGTAGTCACTTTTGTGCTCCGATATTTCGTTCAAATTGAAGAGTGTCTGTGTTTACGCTGACGGCAGGGTTCAACGCTGCTTCGAATGCGCTGGCTATCGCTTCGCGCGCCTTACCTGCTTTCGCGGCGTCTCCGATGATCGTGATCCGGTCGCTGGGAAGTCCTGCTCTGCCCAGTACACGCATGAGGGAATTGCCTCGTCCGACCCGGAACTTGTAGTAGAAAAAGTCGCGGACTCCGGGTTGGCTGAAGACCCTTTTGACGATTGTCGACTTCATGAGGCGGGTGTTCAGAACCTTCTCTACAAGCCCGCCCACTCCGCTCCGATACCGGGCGCCAGCAGCGATGACGATGAGATCGGCGTCGAGGAGAAGGTTGATTCTCGCTTGGGCAGATTTGCCTAGATGGAATCTCACCCCTGCCCGCCTGCATTCGCTTTCCAAGTTGGAGATATAGGCAGCAAAACTGGGTTCAGCGGCCTCAACCTCATTGAAGATGGGCGCCTTGCCGGTCAGAAGAAAATTTCCGCCGACCCGGGGTCGTTTGTCCAGCACGCTGACTGTGTTGCCGGCAGCGGTCAGCGCCGCGTAGGAGAGTCCAGCCGGGCCGGCTCCGATCACGACGATTTTCTTGCCGGTCGTTGTGGCTCCTGCCGCGAATTCCAGTTCCCGTCCAGTTGTGGGGTTCACGACGCAGGAGAGGTTGTCACCGCCGCGCATGTTATTGACGCAGTGGTTGCAGGAAAGACAGCTTCGTACAGGCTTGCCGGACGCGGCTTTGTTCACCCATTCTGCATCCGCCAGAAGCGGGCGGCCGATGGCAATCATGTCCAGCTTTCCATCTTCAATGGCCTGGCCGGCTATCTCCGGGTTTCCCAGTCTGCCGACACCGATGACGGGGACATTGACACGAGATTTGATCTCGGCTGCCATGTCCAAAAACACCCCTTCTTTGTATTTCATGGGGGGAATCATGATTTCAGCACCGGGTTCGGACCGGTAGTGTCCAGCTGTGACGCTGACCGCGTCGGCGCCAGCATCTACAGCCCATTCCGCGACGGCATAGGCATCTTCGGTGCGCAGACCACCAGCGTAGAAATCGTCTGCTCCAAGGCGATAAATCACCGGCAGGCCTGGAACAGACTTTTTGATTCCTTCGATGATCCGCATACCGAACCGAGCGCGGTTCTTCAGTGAGCCGCCGTATTCGTCCGTTCGGACGTTCTCCGTCGGTGAAAGGAACTGTGAGATAAGGTAGCCGTGGGCGCCGTGAAGTTCGACCATGTCGAAACCGGCCCTTTGTGCACGTTCGGCTGCCCGTACGAATGCCTCGATTGTTTCTTCGAGACGTTCCAGGGTCATCGCCTCCGGATGCGCTATTTCCTTTTCAATTTCAAACACGACCGTCGCCACGGACGATGGCGCCACTGGCTGTACGTTGGAGACTGCCCGCCGTGCCCTGCTGCCCCCATGGCCCAGCTGGATTGACGCTCTGGCACCCTCATCGTGGATGGCCTTCACGATCGTTTCCAACCCGGGCAGGTACTTATCGTCGTAAATTCCCAGCTCGTGGAATCGGTGCCTTCCGGCGACCTCCGGGGCAGCCATCTCGACCGTGACCAACCCGACGCCGCCGCGCGCGCGGGCCTGATAGTAAGCAACAGTGGCAGAAGTAGCAAAGCCCGCGTTCGTAGAGTAGCGAGTGGTCATGGGCGGCATAACCACCCTGTTCCTGATCTCTACGCCGCCGATGGAGATCGGCGCAAACAGCGCCGACTTCAGCATGTCAGGCATGGAGGAGTCCAGACTCAGCCATGGCTACCTGCAGCGCTGCCTTTTCCGTGTCGCTCAGGGGCTGAAGAGGGGAACGGACGTGGGCTTCGTCGATGTTGCCCATCAGGGCAAGGATGTTCTTCATCCGGTTATGCCCATCCAGGAACGGCTCGGTGTAGCACGCTTCGGCCAGTGGCCAAATCCGGTTCCACACAATGCGGGCTTCTGCGAGGTCCAGGCTATTGATTGCCTCCCAGAGTTGGACATGCAGAGCGGCAGCGATGCTGCCATGTCCGGAAAGAATGCCGTCTGCTCCTACACATAGCGAGCTAAACAAGGATCGGCTAAAGCTGGACAACACCGACACGTCCCTATCGAGGGACTTAAGGGCGCGCCAGGTCCGTTCGTAAATGACTATGTCGTTGGACCATTCCTTGACGGCGGCAACCGTGTCGATTTCTGAGCAAAGCTGTGTAATGCCATCCACGGTGAAGCGCAGGGGGGAGAAGTGAGGGTACAAAAATGCAATCAGGGGCAGGTCGGTCACGGAAGCGATTTCGGCGAAATGCGCCCTTGCCATCTCAGGCCGCTGATACCCGCCACCATCCAAAACAGCAGAGGGGAATACAAGGAGGCCGTCAGCGCCGGCACGGTCTGCCCTGACCGCTGCCGCAGCGGCCTTTCGTGATCCGTCCTCGTAGATTCCGGCAAAAACCGGCACCCTCCCGCTGGTCTCCTCAAGCACAATGTCCAACTGCCGTGCGCGTTCGTCATCCGTCAGTGTTGCTGTCTCTGATGCGTGGGCGTTGGTTGTAAGTCCGGAGATTCCGGGGACATCCAGTAGGGTACGCAGATGCTTCCTGAGGTTGGTCTCATCCAACTGACCATCGGCCGTAAACGGCTGCAGGTGCGCCGGAATGACGCCGGTAAGCGTAAGGGGTGAGCGTGTCATTTGGATTCCTCTGGTAGCGGACGAGTTCTGTGGTCATTCACGTTACGGACGCCCCAAAGCGCTGTGAAATGCCTCTTTTGCATCCCTTATGCGTGATACGTATAAGGGATGGACCTTGAAAACCGGCTTTACAGCGTGGAGTTCCGCCACCTCAGGGCATTGGTCGCTGTCGCGGCAGAGCTGAACTTCACGCGGGCAGCCGAACGCCTGCAAACAACGCAGCCGTCCCTGAGTCGAACCATCGCCGGCTTCGAGCACATTTTGGGGACCGTTCTCGTTCGACGCGATCGTCAATCCGTAAGCCTGACCCCTGCCGGAACACGCCTGCTCCCTTACGCCCAGCTGGCGCTGCGGGCTCTCGAAGAAGGCGCCGATGCCGTAACCGGAGCCCCATTGATTCTGCGCATCTGTTTCGCAGGCGTCTTGGCCGAGATCACGGGACCCGCTGTGAGGGCGTTCGAAGGCCTGCATCCGGGGATCCAAGTGGACATTCGGCGCTATGACGACCCGATGGCGCGGCTTGAGGAGGGGCGCTGCCATCTCGCGTTTCTTTTGGGGGCACCGAAGAGCCCGACACTGGAATCTTTAGTTCTGACTGAAGAAGCCAGAATGGTCGCACTTCCGAGAGGACACCGGCTGGCGGCCCAGGAGACCATTGCCCTGAACGAACTTTCCCGCGAGACGTTGGTGATCAATGTTCTAGCCGGCACTACGAGCGTCAACCTGTGGGATGAGTCCAACATGCCGACCAGGATTGTGCGTGTCAGGAACATCGACGAATGGATGGAAGCAATCGCGATCGGCAGGGGTATCGGAGTGACGCCGGCCTCGACCGCCAGGTTTTACAGCCACCCTCAAATTGCGTTTCGTACCTTGTCGGATGCTCCGATGGTGCCCGTGGTTTTGGCTTGGCGGCGAGGAGACCCGCACCCGAACATCCCGGAGTTCATTGAGGCTGTCCGGTCGTCGCTAGTGTGAAAGAGAGCGCCGCGGGACGGTCCCCTTGACCGAGCCGGCAGCCTACGATTCAGACAGGGTGACGGTATCGGGCAAGAGCCGATGACGTTTTCGTGGCAAGGAATTCGGTCACCGAATACTCGGCAACGGCATTGATCAAAAATGGATCCTTTTCCAGGATATCCATGATCTCGGCACGTGTGCCGGCCGCCAGGATGACCCCTCCAGTCCAAGGCTCTTTGCGCCCAGAGGCCAGGAAGAACCCGGACTCATACTGGCCTTGTAGAAAATCTCGATGGTCATCCAGGTGCCGTTCAACCATTGTCAGATCCACCACGTAGTTCAGGTCGATGACAAAAAGACTACTCATCCGGTTGACCGTACCAGAGCGCTTTTCGACCTATTGGACATCCTGGGACGGTTCTCGGTGACAGGACTTCACAACCATGCGTCGCCTTCTCAGCTAGAAGCTCGATCATGAATAGATGACCCCGGATCACAGCCCAGCTTCTCTTCGCGGTCGGTAGCTCTAGCCCTGGTGCGGGTTCAGAGACCAGCGATGAAGTGTACGGTTCCCGAACAGTTACGGCCCCGGGTCTTGTTGGACGATATCTCCATGCCCGTTCAGTGCGATCGGACACACAGCACATCAGTACTCAATGGAGAGGGAGCTCAAATGACGCTCCAGACGGATCCCGAATTGACCACGATCGAGTTGTCCACCAGGACCTTCAAACAGCTAATTGACGGACAGTTGCTCGAGGGCGCCTCGTGCCAGCCCGTCGTCAACCCGGCAACGGGAGAACCTTTCGCCGTTGCACCCGTGGCAAGCCAGGGCCAAGCGAATGAAGCATGCCTCGCTGCGGAGCGAGCCTATGTGGGGTGGCAAAAGACTGCCTACGGAGACCGCACCCACATTCTTGAGCAGATTGCGGTTCGGATCGAAGAACGCCGCCAGGAAATCGCCCACATCATTACCCTCGAGAACGGAAAGCCGATCGCAGAGGCTGAAGGTGATGTCGACGCTGCTGTGACGTGGCTTCGGTACTTCAACAGTCTCCGACTTGATCCGGAAGTGCTCCGCGAGGATGAGCACACGCGCATTGAGATCCACCGCAAGCCGTTGGGAGTGGTCCTTGGCATCATTCCGTGGAACTTTCCGTTCTTCCAAACCATCTACAAGCTGGCACCGGCCCTTCTGGCCGGAAACACCATTGTCATCAAGCCTGCACCGACTACGCCACTCAACGCGATGCTCGTTGCAGAGATCGTCCACGATCTCGTGCCGGCAGGTGTGGTCAACGTGGTCGGCGATAACGGGGATCTTGGCCCGTTCCTCAGCGCCCACCCATCCTTCGCGAAGATTTCCTTCACCGGATCCACGGCCGTTGGCCGAAAAATCCTGGCCAGCGGTGACACCGTAAAGCGGGTGGTCTTGGAACTAGGCGGCAACGATGCTGCGGTGGTACTCGACGACGCCGATATTCCCGCCGTCGCAAAGGGAATTTTCGAGAAAGCTTTCTGGAACACCGGCCAGGTTTGCATCAACATCAAGCGAATCTATGTTCACTCTTCCCAGTACGACCAGTTCTGCAGCGAACTTGCCCGGCACGCGGCAAACGCAAAGATCGGCCCCGGAGTCAATCGGGACACTGAGTTCGGGCCGCTTCAAAACGCGCGCCAACTCCACGCCGCCAAGGCAGCCCTGGAGGTCGCCGCGCGCGACGGGAAGATCATCGCCGGCGGCAACGTGATTGATCGGCCGGGTTACTTTGTCGAACTTACTGTCGTTCGCGACATCGACGAAACCAGTCCATTGGTCGCAGACGAAACCTTCGCCCCTATCCGGAGCGTCCTCAAGTACGACGACCTGGACGAAGTCATTGAACGGGCCAACAGCACGAACTACGGATTGGGCAATTCTGTCTGGGGCAGTGACGTGGCGCGCGCAACGACCATCGCGAGGCAGTTGGAGAGCGGAACCGTGTGGGTTAACACCCACTCGGCCGTAGCACCCGATGTACCTTTCGGCGGTCGCAAGCAGTCCGGTCTTGGTGTCGAATTCGGGATCGACGGTCTTCTGGAGTTCACCGACAGCTCCGTGATCCACATCGCCAAGAGTTCCCTCGCATAACTGAACCAACTGCATGAAACGCAGTCTTTCGATGGTCATCTGGTCAAAGGAAGCACCGCGAATCAAAATAATAAGAAAGGCAAACGCAGATGATTGAGCTATCGGTCTCGACAGAAGACCTCACTCCCCCGGAGGACTATCCCCTGGAAAATGTGCTTTACGGCACTCCGGCTGGAAAGGTCCAATGGCTTCGGCAATCAACTCAGGGTGAAGGCCAACTCTATGTCGGCATCTTCACCTGTGACCCCTGCGGGGTCGAGGATGAACTCCTTGGTGATGAATCC
Organism: Paenarthrobacter sp. NPDC058040; assembly: GCF_042885775.1. Classification (NCBI taxonomy): domain Bacteria; kingdom Bacillati; phylum Actinomycetota; class Actinomycetes; order Micrococcales; family Micrococcaceae; genus Paenarthrobacter; species Paenarthrobacter sp. NPDC058040. The sequence goes on along the minus strand of NZ_JBHVRN010000024.1, from coordinate 38,579 downwards.
GTCTACATGCTAGAAGGCCGCATGACAGTTGAAGTCATTGGTGGTGAATCGGTCTCCCTGAGCGCCGGCGATGTTGCCTCCTTCCCGAAGGGCACCAAGACCGTTGTACACGTCCACGAGCCGATCAAGAAATTCTTTGTAATCAGCGGATAAAGGTAGAAGAAAGAAAATGAGCAACAACTCTTACGACGTTATCGTCATCGGCGGCGGATTCGCAGGTGTCACCGCCTCACGCGAACTGGGCCGACAAGGCTACAAGGTGGCACTCCTCGAAGGCCGCGATCGCCTTGGTGGGCGCACCTGGTACAAGGATGACGCTCTTCCGGGCTACTCCTTGGAACTCGGCGGTACGTGGGTGCACTGGTTCCAACCCCATGTCTACTCCGAGATCACCCGATACGGCCTTGAGCTTGTCGAAACCATCGGTGTGTCAGCGCCGGAGCTGGCCGCAACGGTATCCGGCGGCAAGCAGAGCATTCGGAAATTCGACGAAGTAGGCGACAACATCAACTCCGTCATGGAGAAGGTTGTTGAAGGAGCCCGGGACGTTTTCGAGCAGCCGTTCCGTCCTTTCCTGCACCCGGAAGCCTTGGCAGAGGTCGACAAGCTGTCCATCCAGGACCGCATCGACTCCCTGGATATCTCCCAAGAGGACAAGGACCTTGCCAATGGGCTCTGGGGGGCTATGGGTTCAGCACCGTGCAGCGAAGTCGGCGTGGTGGCGGCCATGCGCTGGTATGCCCTGAGCGATTTCAACATCCAGACCATGTTTGATGCCGTAGGCCGGTACAAGTTCAAGAAGGGAACTCGCTCGCTGATTGATGCGATCGCCGGCGACTCACTCGCAGACGTCAGGCTCAGCACTGCCGTTGCATCCGTCGAACAGAACGAAGACGGCGTCCGCGTCGTAACCCGCGACGGCGAAGTCCTTACCGCCTCGGGTGTGGTCGTAGCAGTTCCCGTCAACACGCTCGGAGCCATCAAGTTCACCCCCGAACTCTCAGAAGGCAAACAAGCAGTCAGTGTGGAACGCCAGGCTGGACGTGGATCCAAGGTTTGGGTTCGGGTTCGGGGAGATCTTCCCAAGCCGTTCTTCGCCGTCGCCCCGGACAACCACCTGATCAACTACGTCGTCACGGACAAGATCCTCGAGGACGGCCAGATCCTGATCGCTTTCGGTCCCGACGGGGCCAACACAGACGCTGCGGACGCCGACATGGTTCGCACCGAGCTTGGCAAAATCTTCGGCGACCTTGAGATCGTCGAGACCGTGGGGCACAACTGGGCGAACGACGAATTCGCGCAGGGCACCTGGGCCATGTTCCGCCCGGGGCAGACAGTCGAGCATCTCACCGAGCTTCAACAGGCGGAAGGCCGCGTCTACTTCGCAGGGTCCGACATCGCCAACGGCTGGAACGGGTTTATCGATGGTGCCATCGAGTCCGGTATCCGCGCCGGCCGTCAGATCAGCGCCGAGCTGCTGAAGCAGCAAATCTAAGGCGTATCCGCCTCAGAAACAGCACATAGAAAGACTACAAAATGATCGAGATCGACACCGTCGTCGGTACCGAGCGCCGACGTCTCGCCAAGACTCTGACTTGGCGAGACGGTATGGCGCTTGCAATGACTTTGCCCACGGGCCTGTTCGTAACCTTCGGATACCTCATGGGTGTCGTAGGTGCCTGGACTGCCATCACCGTGTGGTGCGTAGGAGCGGTCATCAGCCTGCTCCAGTGCTTTGTTTTCGCCGAGATGGCAGCGATGTTTCCTCGCGATTCGGGTGGCGTTGCACGCTACGCGATTGAGGGGTGGAAGAAGTACTTCGCGCCATTGGGTGCAATAGCTGCCTTCGGTTACTGGATTGGGTGGTCGCTGTCGATCTCGATGGCATCTGTGGTTCTCGGTGAACTGATTGTAGATACATGGTTCCCTGACAACGGGATCAGTTTCAGCGTCCTGGGAAACCCTTTGGGACTTGAGCATCTCATCGCCCTTGGAGCCATGGCTTTCGCTTGGGCGTTCAACTACTACGGGCTCAAGTTTGGCTCTGCCGTCAACAAGTTCCTGGGCTTGTTTGTCATCATCGGTCTTGCTGCAGTGACAGTTGGATGCCTCGTAAGCCCAGCGATGAGTTGGTCCGCCAACAACATGACTTGGTACGTAAACGGCGACTGGCGCACAGTAGTAGTCGTGCTGTACGTGACGGCCTGGGCGGTTTACGCCAGCGAAATCGTGGCCTCCTTTGCTCCCGAGTACAAAAACACCTCCAGCGATACCTCCAAGGCCATGACACGCATTTCGCTGTTCATGATCGTTTTGTTCTGTGTCGTTCCAACCGTCCTCGCCGGTACCCTCGGCGAGGACGGGGTGCGGGACAACCCGGTCACCTATGTATCAGTAGCCTTCGGACAGGCTTTCGGCGGCGCCAGCTGGATCGGCACCCTCGTGATCGGCTCCGCCCTGCTCATCGCCATCATCTCCACAACAGCTGACGGTGGCCGGGCCCTCTTCGGCCTTGCAGAAGAGGGCATGACGATCAAGCAACTGCACTGGGTCAACCGATGGGGCGTACCCGGACGGTCGCTGACCTTGGACGTAGTGCTCAACGCCACCGTCATGGTTCTCGTGGGAGAACCTGTGAGCATCTTGTTGGCCAGTAATCTCGGCTACCTGCTTTCGATAATCCTCGGGCTATCTGCCTTCCTTCTGCTACGCAAAGACAGACCAAACTGGCCACGTCCCATCCGTCGAGGACGAATTTGGATTCCCGTGGTCGCGGTGCTGGTGGCATTCAATGTATTTATCACCGTAGTTGGTGTCCTCAACCCAGAGCTTCTGGGCTATGGCGATATCCGTGACACCCTGGTTGCTGTTGCCATCCTGTTGCTTTCGGTCCTGCTCTACGTCTACAGGCGCGTTGTGCAGGACAAGAAGCCAATGGTTTGGCGTCTGCCCTCCCCAGCTGTGCCCGACGGGGAAGATGCAATCGCACTCGAAGAGGAAATGCGCCAAGTAGAAGCAGAGCGTGCGCGCCGGCGTTAGACCGGCAACTCACAACCTGTACTTAGAAAGAGCGGCCTGACCTGGCATTGGTTGAACCTCCGCATCTAGACGCGGCTGCTTCAACATATCTATGGTCAGGCCGCTCTTGAATATTCAGCTTCAAAAGCCCGAGGACGAGCCGAAGGACAAGTGGCTGGAGGTTGCCTGATTGGAAGCTGCCCGGATGCAAACCAGGCCTCCAACAAGCGCCCACGGAGGGCTCGACCAAGCGAAGACGCAGACTAATCGAAACGCCTGCGGGTCCAAAACCCTCAATGCGGAGCAACCGCAAAATCTAAAGACAACAGTTAAGACCCCAGACGAGGGCTGGAGATTTCCGGAAACTCCTAAGCATGAAGGGCTTCGACGATGCCACGATCCGGCCGAGACCACGGCACCTACTGGCTTCCACGTACAGCCAGCTGAAGAAACTTCGTTCAAGTAAGAGGTGGGACCTCCGGAGTCCTTGGTCCGAAAAGGAAACCTCAAACAACAAGCTCACCTCCGAGACATCGGTGCGCCAGGACGCAAAAAAGACTCCGGGCTCTTACTCGCCAGACGACGATAGCTGGAACCCAATAATCCTCTACCCAATGCCCTGACGCAGCTGGAGAAACCCCAGCGTGTCAGTTTTTCGCTCCAAAGCTGAAACCGCGATCATCGGCTATCCAAATCCGATTCCCACCAGATGCTCGAGCGAGTAGAGGCAGGCAACTCCAGCCGTCAAACAAGTCCACTAAAACAAAACAACAAACTAACGAAGAGGGAAAAAATATGGTCTCCACCAAAAAACTGGCCGGCCGACGCGTGATCGTCACGGGGGGAACCAGAGGAATTGGACGGGCATGCGCGGAGCATTTCGCCCGAGCCGGTGACCGGGTCCTTGTCTGTTCCAGGAGCGCCTCTGAGGCGGCAGCCGTGGCATTGGAACTGAACCAGTACGGAGGATCCGTCGAGGGCGTTGTAGCCGATCTTGCTGACCCAGAAGTAGGGGCCCAAGTGGTGGGTAGGTGCGTAGAGCTGTTTGGCGGCGTAGACGCCCTTGTAAACAACGCAGCAATTTTCGAGGCAACTCCCGTCATCGACGTCACGGCAGAAGATTGGGACTCGACGATGCATATAAACCTCCGCGGGCCGGCACTGATGTCGGCCGCCGCGGCCCGGGTGATGAAGGAATCAGGTAGCGGGTGCATCGTTAATGTCGCCTCAATCAATGGACTAGCGCCCGAGGCGAATTTCGCCGCCTACAATGCCTCCAAGGCAGGTTTGATATCCCTCACCAGGACAACCGCGATTGAGCTTGCCGATTCAGGGATCCGGGTTAACTGCATAGCCCCCGGCATAATTCAAACGCCCATGGTAGAACCATGGATAGCGGGCCTTTCTGATGATGTCGTGGCGCGCTGGGCACCAATGCGCCGATTTGGGCGGCCCGAGGAGATCGCCAGCGTTGTTGACTTCTTGATCTCCGACGCTTCCGCCTATGTGACCGGGGAAACCCTCACGGTAGACGGCGGCACCCTGGCACGGCAACCGCTCCTATAACTCGACACGCCAACGGCATCGAACAAATCCCCACGATTGCGTACTGCTTGAGCAAGCTGCATTCCCACGACCTAAGGATGGCTGGCCAGGCTCCAGCGCCCTCACACTTAACAGACCGGTGGCGCCAATGCCCGCGCGCACCGGCCATACTACCAACAACAGACGACGACCGGCACGGAGTCCCAAATGACGCAAACACCGAGACAAGACCCCACCGATTCGGAACTTGTCCTGACTGCCAAGTTCCGTCAGATCAACAGGAAGACCGGCTCCGCGGCCGTGGCAGCGACGTCAAGACAGGAGCCTATGGAAAGGCCCTTCGGGATCGCTCACCTGCGCCGCAACGGCTCAGCGTTTACGGTCTGCGGAACAGACGCACAGACCTGGCCGAACTTTCATCAGTTGGCAATGTCAGAAGCAGAAGCGCTTTGTCCTGATTGCGCCAGTGCGTCCCGTTGACTGCTGCTTCTTCGGAAACAACCGGTTGAACTCGGCCGGCCCCCATAATTGCCCTGCTGATGAGGGAGCCCTACGAAGTCACCCTAGAAATAGTCCCAGGCAGGAGCCATCCATCCGGAAGGTATGATTCGAGTCATGACGGCGGCCGATTCAGATTTTGCCGACCACCGGGCACTTGCCGACGCGCTCACTGCCGAACGCCCTCTTCACGCCTTGGTGAGGGCCCTGCATCGCATCTCCTCCGCGCCGGTTGCAGTGATCGACCGGCGCGGAGGCGTATTGGTGAGCATGCCCGAACGCGCAGAATGGTTGGCGGAAGAACTCGTTGCCGTGTCCCCGCCTACGGATGCCCCCGTTGCTGGTTGCATCCTCCGCTCCATCGAATTGGAAGGGGAACCAGTCGCCGTACTGGTAATGCAGGGACACGGGGCAACACCAGAACTTTTGTCATTTGCTGCATCCTTGGCGGGCATTGAACTTTCACGCCGCCATGCAGCCCTCAGCGGCCGGAGGGAACTTCTCGGACAGGTCCTGGAAGACGTCTTTGCCGGATATCTGGGCGACCAGGAAGGTGTCAGACGACTACTTCTTCACGGGTTGGATGTCGCAAAGCCCCACGAGGTCATCGTCGGGTCTGCGGATGGCTCCCCCCGGCGCCTGCGCTCTTACCCGTGGAATCTGCATACGCTGCTCACCCAACAAAACGATCCCTACCTGCGAACGATCGTGGACGATAGGGTGGTTTTGGTCGTCCCGGAACAAGCTGGCCTTTTCGTGGCCAAGCTTTGTCACGAACATCTGGCCAGCATTGGAACTAACGCACGCGTTGGCATCAGCACGCCCCGCATTGGCGTTAGGGGGCTCAGACTTGGTTACTTTGAAGCACGCAACGCCCTAGCCGAAGGTTCCGGCGTCCACGTTCACCGAAGCCGGGATCTGCCAACAGCATTGTTGATTGCTAGTCTTGAGGCGGGGGCACCGCTGGGCGACTTGTCAGCCGAAGCACTGGCGCCGCTTTTGGAATACGACCAAAAGAACGACACGTCGTTAGTGGACTCGCTCCGCTGCTACCTCGGAAAAGATGGCGATATGAGCGCGACAGCGGCTGAGCTATTCGTACACAGAAATACCCTTCGCAACAGACTGCGGCTTGTCGAGGAACTTACAGGGCGAGACGTCTCTTTGCCGAGTAACTTCGCGCATTTCTGGTTGGCCACCTCGGGGCTGGACATAACCACGAGCGCCAGCCTGTCATCACTCTTCGAAAGAAGCACGGTGAGGGATGTCTAGAAGCATCCACGTTGCCATGGAAACCGTACTGTTCGTGGGTAAGAACTATAGCGCTACACGAATGTTCTTTGACCTGATAATGAACTTGCGGCCGACCGATTCAGGGTCACAGCCGAGGGTTCTCTTCGCTCCGCCAGTTGAAACCGCCACACCTGATTCGGGCGTTTGGGTTCCTTGCTTTGGCAGCACCAACACGACAGGTCTGAGACGCCAAGTTCTGGGCTTCGGGGCAGAGCTGGTTTCAAACCTTATAGTGGACGGTCGCGAGCTGCATTTATATGCGGCCCCTGATGACGGCCTGTTTGCACTTACTGACCTAGCCGAAGTGAAGCCACAGCCGGAGCTCCCAGGAGCTGTAGCGTTCGTTGATCTATACACCCCAGAAGCCGCTAAGGCCGCTAGCTATTACGCCAACGCGCTATCCTGCCGTGTCATTCACGAAACGATTCCTACCCCCGGCGATTACCGATTCCTGGTTTCGGGTCAGGAACCCGTCGCTGGCATAGTCGACATGCTGGATGTCCTTCCCACGGTGGTTGCACCCCACTGGATCCCATACTGGCGGGTGGTTGATATGGAGGCTGAGGTTGCGCGATTGAGTGATCTCGGGGCTCGCGTACGTGTTCCGGTCACGGATTCCGCGTTAGGTCCGTTCGCCCTTCTTGCAGATCCTTTCGGCGTTACTTTCGGATTACAAACTCCCCTTTCAGACAATCTGCTCGTGGAGCACGGCAAAGTCCAGACAGGAATGTAAGCGCGCACAGGCAAACCGGATATCGCAGTGCGCATGCCTATGTTCCAACGGACGGCCCCAAAATAGCGTTAACCATTGTCAGTTTGAGCTATCGACAATGGAGACGAGACGTGACCAATTCACTGCCCCCGGCACCCCTCACCAAATCCGACTTGGACATCGTTCTGGAGGAGCGGCTTTCCGACGCCCGAACCTTGCCAGCGGATGCATACCTGTCCCAGGACATCCTCGACTGGGAACGCAAGCACCTTCTGGAGTCGGCCTGGGTTTGCGTCGGCCGTAGCAGTGATGTCGCAAAAGCCGGCGATCAGAAGGCCGTCAGGGTCGGCACTCAGGGCATCCTGCTGACCCGTGACGATGCAGGCTCCCTGCATGCCTTTTACAATGCGTGCAGGCACCGCGGCCATGAACTGCTGCCCGTTGGTGCATGCACTAACAAAAAGCTCGTCCAATGCCCCTACCACGCATGGGTTTTCGGCCTCAATGGTGAGCTCCGATCTGCCACCCAGTTCATGGACACGGAAAACTTCAACAAAGAAGAGTGGCCTTTGATTGAAGTACGCTCTGTCGAGTGGTTCGGATGGATTTTCATCAACGCTTCCGGGGATGCCCCCGAGTTCAGCGAGTGGGTAGGCAACCTGACAGAGGTAGTCGCACCTTGGGACCCGACCGACATGGTAGTAGGTGAGTCACACAACTACACTCTCAAGACCAACTGGAAGACGGTCATTGAGAACTACCTTGAGTGCTACCACTGCCCCTCCATCCACCCTGAACTTTGCCGAGTGGCTCCTCCTGAATCCGCCATGGGGCTGCACCAGACCGGGATGTGGCTCGGCGGTGGTCTGGAGTTCCGGGATGAAGCCGACACAAACAGCCTCGATGGCCGCAGCGGTGGCGACCGCATCGCCGGAATCGACGACGAACAAGCACGCTGGACGCTCTACTTCATGCTCGCCCCAAACCTGCTCCTGACGCTGCAGCCAGACTACGTCATGACGCACCGCCTCGTTCCGCTCTCCCCCGGCGAGACCTGGGTGGAATGTAGCTGGTACTTCCCACGCGAAGTCGCTGAGCGTCCTGGATTTGATCCGTCGTTTGCCGCGGACTTCTGGGATATCACCAACAAGCAGGACTTCGGTGCCTGCGAGTCCGTTTACCAGGGCATGTTGACGGACGGCTACCGCCCCGGTCCGTTCGACGAACGCGAGGACGGCGTCCGGGCGTTCCAGGCACAGCTCGCAACGGCATACCTGACAGGTCGGTGGGAAAAGCCGCTGCAAATCAGCCTTGGCGCGGATCATGTCGTCTGAGACGGAGCTCTCTCTTGAGATCACAGCGGGCACCCTTGTGGCCGCTGGTGTGCGGTCGCTGCGCCTTGAGCGCAGCGACCGCGCTCCCCTCCCCGGCTGGGAAGCCGGAGCTCATCTCGAATTCGCACTGTCCAACGGACTGATTCGTCACTACTCGCTTTGCAGCAACCCTAACGAAACGGGCTTCTACGAAGTCGCGGTGTTATTGGCCCCTGAAAGTCGCGGAGGGTCAACACATATGCACCATGACCTTCAAGTCGGCGACGTTGTGAGTGTCCGCGGCCCCCGAAACAATTTCCCCTTCTCGGTTGGATCCGGCGAGCGAGTGCTGTTTGTCGCGGGCGGAATCGGCATCACTCCCATGCTGCCCATGATCCGGAAGGCGCATGAAGAAAACATCGATTGGAAGCTCGTCTACGGTGGGCGGTCACGCGATTCGATGGCGTATCTTGACCAGCTCCAAAAGTATGGTTCAAGGGTCCAAATAGTCCCGCAAGACGAAGCAGGTCGAATCGATCTTCCTGCGCTCCTTGGCTCACCCAGGATAGACACAAAAATCTTCTGCTGCGGGCCGTCAGGACTCCTGGACACCGTTCAAGAGCTCTGCAGTAAGTGGCCAGCTGGGTCTCTGCACCTGGAAAGATTCGCTGCCGGAGCGCCAACCGAGAGCACGGACGATACCAGTGCCTTCACTGTGGTGGCAGAGCGCAGCGGCAAAACCTGTACGGTTGCTGCCGATGAATCGATCACCGACGCCTTGGTACGCATCGGAATCAATGTGCCCACTTCCTGCAGGGAAGGCATCTGCGGGACCTGTGAGACCAAAGTACTCGCCGGCACGCCCGACCACAGGGACTTCCTGCTTGGAGACGCTGACCGCGAATCCGGTACCACGATGTTGACCTGCGTTTCGAGAGCCAAAACCCCAGAACTCGTCCTCGACCTCTAGCGTTGATCACTCGCACCATGGAAGGAAGCGGTGGGACGTCTCTGACCACCGCCCAGTTCGCAATTGCCGGACCGCAGGGGGCCGTGCCACCGGCACAGCGGTATGAGTAAGAACCAATACAACCTCGCTGACGGAAGGAGTAGTTGCTTGATCCAGGAAATCGTAACGCTTACCACCACCCCGGGTTCCGAAGCGGCTTTTGAAGCAGCTGCTGTCAAAGCCGTTCCCCTTTTCAAAAGGGCACACGGCGCACTTAGCTGGCGTCTGGACCGGACAATCGAAAGTCCCAACGAATACACACTCATCGTGAGATGGGAGACCCTTGAAGACCACGTCGTGAGCTTCCGGGAATCTGCGGGATTCCAGCAGTGGCGTGAACTTGTCTCACCCCACCTCACTGCACCCCCGCGGGTGAAACACACCCAACACACGTACCTCGGCTTCTAAGCCAGGTACCTCTAGCCGATCGTGCCAGGAGGGACGGCACTGCTCACCTGGTACGGTCAACCGCGGCAGTGGCCTCTCACAGCGAGGCCACTGCCGTATTTAGAGTCTCATTCCCATCAGGCGGTCCCCTTGCTTGGCGAGTCGGAGTTGTTCTCCTAGGGGCGGGCCGTAATGCCCCCATCGACCATCAGTGACGTCCCAGTGATGAAGCTCGCGTCGTCGCCGGCTAGAAACGCGACGGCGGCTGCGATTTCTCGCGGTTCGGCGATGCGCCCGATCGGGTGCTGGGACGGAATAGTCGGATCTAGTTCGACATCTGCCATGCCCATAGGGGTGTTGACCCAGCCGGGGCAGACGGAATTCACTCGGATCCCGTCGCCCGCGTGTTCGAGGGCAAGCGACTTCGTCAAACCCTCAACCGCATGTTTACTGACGTTGTAGGAAGCGGCTCCGGCGAAGCCTACGTGGCCGAGGATGGAGGATGTATTAACGATTGCACCGCCATCACCAGACTCGAGCATCAGGCGAATGGCATGCTTAGACATTAAGAACGCTCCATCGACGTTTACGGCCATAACCCGGCGCCAGTCGTCAAGCTTGGTACTCACCACGAAACTCTCCTCAGCGATTCCGGCGTTGTTGAAGAGGACGTCAAGCCTGCCATACTGCGTCTTGACTTGGGCGAAGAGTCTTTCAACTTCCTTTTCCGCAGTTACCGATGCCTGAAGGAAAGCCACGTCATAACCCGCGTCCCGAAGCTGATGTGCTGTTGTTTCTCCGGCTTGCCTATTTATGTCGACGGCGACCACGGATGCTCCCTCTTCAGCAAATCGCTCCGCGGCAGCACGACCGATACCGGATGCGGCGCCTGTGATAAGCACAACCTTTGACTCAAACCTCATGAAGATTCTCCCTCCAAGCGACTTTGCTTGTCTGCTAGCCAGAACGTCTATTCGCTCCGCGCGGATACCTGCGGACGAACGCTGGTCACAGTCAACCTATGTTGCGCCTATCTCACGTAAGTGTCCGGAATTCGGCCATTGCGAAGGTACCTCGCAAGACGCCTAAGTCGGTCAAGGAACTTAGCCGCCTCGGGTCTCTAGTCAGATTCCGTCGACTCCATGGTCCTGATATGGGTTTTCGCAACCTGAGGCCAGAATTCCGCGAAGCTGCAGCTCGGCGTTGTTCAGTCAGGCTTACCCGGGTTCACTTTAGCTTGGTCCCAAAGCTCCCTCTCACCGAAGGGAGGAGATCCAGTAATGCTGAGAATGTCAGCGTGAGACACATTGTTGGGAATCCACTGGTCCCGCAAACTGCAGAGAGGTCGGGACTCGCCAGAATTGTTTCTTTGGGTCCCATAAAGGGATCCATTGATAAGACTAGAGGATCCGTTGGTCGCAACCCGGTAGGAGGAAGCTCAGCGCCCAATACTGCCCGATGAGCTTCAACTTGAGAGTCGGAACTCGTGCTGCAGCGGCCGCCTGAATGAGCATCACGACTCCCTCGCTGCGGGAGGCCAAGGGCACGCTCCTTGGCGCCGCTAGGGAACAATCTCCGCAGTTACGGCTCTCAACCAGCCGTCTGTGGTCTCGCCCTTGATGGTGGCTTCACCCATTTCCACCACCATGTGGACCTTTTGGCCGTCACGCCAGCTGGTTGTTGCCTTCTTGTCGATGAATATCATGAGATCGTTGGCGCCACCTTTAGCCTTCAGATAGACGTTGAATTCACCAAAGGCTCCGGTCATCCAGTACTCCGACGTGACAAGCTCACCGGTTAGCTCGAAAGGGTCTCCAACCTTCATACTGCCCATCTTGGCTGAATTGAGCTTGTCCAGCAGTTCATCGGCGGTGATCGGCGAAGGTACATCAGGCGCAGCCGCAGCTTGCGGAGTGGCTGACTGAGAGGGGGCTTCCTGGGCCGAATCAAGGGCTTGCTGCGAGGCAGTTTGCGTTGGTACTGCTTCAACGGGAGTAGTCGGCTTTTCTCCGCCTTCAAAGGCACCCATGACAAGAGCGACAATGATGAGGGCACCAATGACCCCACCTCCGATTGCGAGCATCTTCCATGGAACCGGGCGTTGAGGTTTACGGAAGGTCAACTCCGTGCGGAGCGTGCCCTGCGTTTGACCGACAAACTCCTAGCCCTCCTGCTCCAGCTTGGCCTTGGTCCGGGCCTCCATCCCGCGAACCGTCTTCACGATCCTGGTCATGTACTTCACATCTGTTGCTGTCGTCATGCTGTTCCCCCGAGCTCGGCCGTTCGCGCATCGAACTCCTCAGGAGAGCATAGGGCGGCTGGCCCCAGTCTCCAATTCCAGACATACAACCAATCCCCAAGACCCGAGACAGCGGCACTTAGTTCAGCGCAGTCGTCAGGGCAGCGTGTTGTCCCACCTGTCTCGCCAGTTGCCATACAACCCGTAGGCCAGATTTCTGGAAGGATCGTGCCAGTGCCTTCCCATGATTGGCAGAACGGGGAGTCGGTCCTCGTCGTATGTTTGAACGGACGTGGCTGTGCTGTTGGGTTCCAGACCGCTCAGCTGCCTGCTTGCTTCCAGTCTCGGCTGCAGTTGTGGAGCTGCCACACAATCTGGCCTTGGAAGCGCTCTTCTCTGGCTTTTGTCCAACTCCACACTGAGGGCAATTATCTTGAGATCGTGTGGGCCCCTTTCGATCCGGGTGAGGTCCAGCAACGCGTTCTCCCGCCAGTACAGCCGGAGCAGCCTGCCACCGCCAGGAAATTTCGTGCCATCCGCCATGATCAGGGCGTAGCCTGCTTCAACCATCAACTGAAGCCTGGCGACTTCGAGTTCTGAGGGCGTCGCCGTCCGACCGTACACCTGAGCGAGGGCGGTCCATGTGTGGAGCATCGCATCGATTACGTAATCCTCTTCGACTGCTTCCCGTTCATTAGAGTTGCTGAGCTCCAAGATGTCCATGACGAGGCCGTTGGGCATCGTCGCAGAGTGGCCCAGACCGTGACGCAGGAAGACATCAACCCGTCCTGCCGTGATCCCGTATGCCCTGAGCCACGCCAGCGTCGCTGGTGATGGCGTGGCAGACTGCCTGCGTTCCTTGATGAACGTGGCCGCAGCCCATTCGATGAAAGGCGCATATTGGTGTTTTTTCATGAGTATCTCCTGAACTGGGGATGTCTGCGACGCCTCGAATGGGCGAAAAGAGAAAAAGAAAAGGACCGTCCCACGGACGGTCCTTCGAAAGAAAGGTTCTGCTGTATCTGATGTGGCGTGTCGGGCTTGGCTTTCCTTTCCGTGCTTACGAAAAAAGACACCTGCGATTGCAGGGGTCTGGGCTTGTTGAGTCAGTGTCTTCGCTAGTCGTTACCAACTCAACTAACGCAGGAGGTTGCCCCGAGAATTTGTGAGTGGCCCGTGACTGGAATTCGTATCAGCCCCAACGCTAAGGGCCTTGTCAGGCACGCGCGTCTGCACGGTGAGTGAGAAACAACTACGAAATCTAGCAGTTGTTGAAAACACCTGCCGGCTCTTGCCATGTGCGCGCCAACGCAAAAGACCTCTGCAGCTGCAGAGGTCTTTGTTGATATGTACCTCATTATCCGTCGACTTCCGTGACACATACAAATCGACCGTCGGGGCGCCAGTGTCACGAAGAACTCCCCCGGCCTTCCCTGACTGTGGACTATACGTGACCATGTCAAGGGTTTTTGGCTACGCCTGCCTACGAGTAGATCCAGCGGCCATCACATACCGATCGGTGGGGATGTGGTAGATGAGCAAGTCCATGTGATTCCGAGGTCGGGCTCGCTATATATCTTCAGTAGCAGGACATTGAGTCCACGCGGAATGACGCACCCTGACCTGACAGGTCTGTGAAGTCGAGCTGAGCTTGTTCGCCTGGTGCCAGCGCCCCTGTTGTGCGTGCACCGTTGTACACAGACACGCCATTAGCCGAGATGAATGACGCTCGCACGCCAATCCCTCTCGGACATCCCCCGGTCTTGTTGTTGGTCACGACCATGTAGGTACACCCGTACCGAGTGGATGGGCAGAGGTAATCTTCATTTGGAGTGGCAAAGTATAGGTAGTCCGCAACGTAAGTCCAGCCTTGTTTCTCCATGGCTATCCGGTCTGCTTTGGCCCTTTCAGCCTCAGCCTTGGCCAGTGACGCGGCTGCCTCCTTCTGGGCCTGCGCTCTTTTGGCGGCTTCTGCTGCGGCTGACTGGCTTGCTGCTGCCCTGGATGACGCCGCAGCACTGGCTCGTGATTCCTGTGCTGCGGCGGCGGAACCTTGAATGCCGAAAAAGATGAACGCCCCAAGAGCAGAGGCGATAGCCAGTGATCCAATGACGATTAACGTGATGATCAGGGCCTTGGGAGTGCTGGGAGGCTGTGGCGCAGATGGCATGTCGGGATAGGGATAAGTCATTTGAAGGTGCCCCCAGTTCGAACGGTGATTTGGCTGAATTCTAGCTGCTGGTCGGGATGCGCCCTTCTACATGGACGTAAACAGTGTCCGATTGCAGCGAACGGACACTGTCGACGGCACCAGCACACGGACCCCGGAGTCGAGGGAGAAGCATCTTTGAAAAAGCCAGCGTATAGCGCGCGCCTGCGCCTATACGGTGAAGCCATGGGGAATTTTCAGGGTTTATGTCTCAGTTCACTTGCAGTGGCTCTTCTGATCGCCGGCTGTGCCGCGTCGGCTGATGTGAACTCCTCGGCATCCGCGGGTGCTTCTTTACCCTCGCCCTCGTCCAGCCCACTAATCACGCTCACCGACACTGAGAGAGTGACGAAGGCTGAGGCGGCCGCAAAGGCTGAGCTGCCCGACGCGCCCATATGGGAAGGCATGACCTTCGCAGGCGTCGTGGTCAACGAAACTGAAGTCTGCGTCGACCGCACCTGGGCACCCGGAGGAGGAATCGATAAGAAAGGTGGCAACGCCGGATACGTCATTGTGAGCTTCCCCGATGAAACAGTGGGCTCGCCCGGGACCGGTCTGTGTGCCGAATATGCGTCGAAGGAACCCAAACAACCCGCCACAGTCGATGTCCCGGATGCGCTGGTCAATAATCCTGGACTGCTCGTCAGCACCAAATTTGGCGACAAATGGCCCCTGACAGTGACCTACGTCGTCGCGCGTTGTGAACGGATCACGGTGTCAGGACGTACGCTGCAGGTAGCTACATTAGAAGCGCCTGATGGCAAGAAATACGCAGCCAACGGCACGGCAAAGGACCACGGCGGATATCTAGGAGCAGAGCCGATCTGGGCACCAGATCCCAACGTCCCCGGCCTCAGAATCGATCTCTCCCCCGTCACCGACGCTGCCCTCAAACTCTGCGGCTGAGCGTGTGGTGCCTGAGCCTATGATCACGCGCCTAGAAATTAATGTTTCCGGCATCCAGGGCATCTCTTATATCGGCGTGCACAGCCTTCCGGCGTTCCGGATGTTCCCATAACCGAGCCTCTCGAACAGTTAGAAGTACTTGTGACCGTCAGGGAGCGAAGGACTACGTCGTCCCACCGCGTCCAACTAGTTTTCCCAGCTCCTTGGGTTTCAACCGCATTCTCGTAATCCTGTGTCCTGTCTCGGCTTCTATGTGCACGGCCTTCTTACTGTCCAGCGAGGCACCGAGATAGGTGGAAACCTCGCTCACAGCATCAGTACCTGGGCCTTCTCTCCTGGTGCCAGGGTTGTCGGGAATTGCGTATCGCGAACGGTGGGATTAATACTCGACAGGGCAGAACCGTCTGCGAGTACTAAACGCAGGGACTGGAGAACAGTGGCTCCGGATCTGCCTTGGTTCGTGGCCTCAAGATAGAGGAACATCTTGTCGTCCTGCCCGGCACCGAACAGGTACCCACGAACTGCCCGCAGCCTGAGCCTGGCATCATCTCGAAACCTGAACCACAAGGTTGCTCCCAGCGAGCCAAGGGAGATAACGATCGCGAGGACAGGAAGCGCTGCGGACCACCAGGACTGACCGACGACTTCCACTTGTGTGACATCCATGCTCATAACCCACCCCTAGAGGCTGCTTCTTATTCACATAAACCACCATTTCTGTCCCTTATTGGTCGTTTCTCGAAGTTCGGGCAAAGGACGTCGTACGCCCTTGATATGGTGAACGAAAATTCAGTGAAAGGTTGGTAATGGGGCGTCGTCGGGGATTCTTCGCGGAAATGCAACATCAGGCACGGCTGGCTGAACAGCGACAGCGCGCCGCGGTCCGTGAGCAGACGGCAGCAGCCCGGCGGGCAGAGCAGGCCGTTAAGGCGGAACAACGGGCAAATGCCGCGGTCCAGCGCGCTTCGGAGGCTGAGCGGAAGCGTTTGGAGAAGGAAGCTGCCGATGCTCACATCGCTGCCAAGCAGGCTGAAGTGGAGCAACTGAATGCCGAGCTTTTTGCGGTGTACGACCAAGTCGATTCTCTTCTGGAGGCAACTCTCGAGGTTGACGACTACGTGGATCTTGAATCACTCCGGCAGACGGCCAAGCATCCTCCCTTTGATCGGTCACTCGAGGTTCCGACGCCTCCCCCCGTTGTCCTCTTGGATCCCGAAGAGCCGGTGTTTCGGCCTCCTGCTCCCCCGACCGGATTGTTTGGCCGGAAGAAGAAGCTGGCTGAAGCGCAGGCCCAGGCTGAAGCGGAGTACGCAGCTGCCCGTGGTGCTTGGGAGGTAGAGATGAAGCAACTGCCCGAGCGCCGTCGTCAACTTGCGGAGCGTCACGCGGCAGTCGAGACGAAAAGGCAGGAGCAACTTGCGCAGGCGCGCAAGGTCTACGAGGCCGAGTGCACCGGTCGCGAATCGGAAGTCGCCGAACACAATGCCTCCCTGGATCAGCTGATCGCGGGTTTGGGTTATGGCGTCGTCGATGCCGTGCAAGAGTACGTTGGAATCGTGCTCTCCAACTCCGTGTACCCCGAGGCTTTCGAGGTGGAGCACGAATCCGCGTTCGATCCTGCAACTGCTGAACTTGCCTTGCGAACGCTCGTGCCGGGCCCGGACAGTGTTCCAACGATCAAGTCTTACAAGTACGTCAAGGCATCGGATGAAATCACGCCGGTTGCATTGTCTCAGAAGGACTCAAAGGACCGGTATGCCGGCGCTGTGCACCAAGTCGCGCTCCGTACACTGCACGAGGTTTTTGAAGCCGACCGGCGCGGACTGATCCAGAGCATCTCACTGGAAGTGGGAACGAATACCATCAACCCGGCGACAGGCCGTGACACCTACATTCCGTTCGTGGCTGTAGCCGTCCCACGTGACGTCTTCGCCGACATTGATCTTTCAGCCGTCGTGCCGTCCGCCACGCTGGAGCATCTTGGGGCCTCGGTCTCGAAGAATCCGCTGGGTCTGGTTCCTGCCAATGTATCCGGAGTGCGTACGTCCTAATGACGGCTGAGCAAACAATGATTTTCAATCCCCCGCCCGGGTGGCCCAAGCCCCCGCTGTCGTGGCGCCCTCCGGCCGGTTGGACGCCCGATCCAGCCTGGCCGGCCCCACCCGACGGCTGGCAGTTATGGCTACCCGCCAACACTGACGGGGATGACCTAACTCAAACCCCACCAGCGGCGGGCGACCAGCAAGACCAACCGGTCGTTCCCACGTCCGGCGGTCAGTCTTCCGAATCAGCCAGGATCGCGTTCCTCGAGGCAGAAAACAGCCTTCTGAAGCAACGTCTTGAACAGGCCCCGACTGCCGCAGCGTCGTATGTTGAACTCAACGACGGACTGGTCCTTCAAGAGGTCGGCATCTACCGCTATCATCACCCACTCGAGAACGCAGCCTCCTACCGGGACCGGCTAAGTGAGATCGAAACACGCATCGCCGACTTGGTACGGGCCGGTGGCGCCATCATCAAGTCCAACATGTTCACCTTCGACAACTCCTTGGCCAAGGGCCGACGGATGACCGAGGACCTGGCGAAACTCATGCTCAGGGCATACAACGCCGAAGCTGACAACAGCATCAGGTCACTCAAACTCGGCAACGTCATCACCGCCAAACGGCGTCTGGAAGCGTCACGAGTGGCCATCGCCAAGCTCGGCGCGCTCATGGAAATGCACATCAGCGATGAATTCCATGACCTCCGGCTCGAAGAGATTGAGCTTACGGCCGACTGGCTGATGAAGAAGCAGGAAGAAAAAGAAGCCCAACGTGAAGAGCGCGCACGCCTACGTGAAGAACAACGCGTCGAAAGGGAACTCGCCGAGGAACGCTCCCGGCTGGACAAAGAACGTTCACACCTTCTCAATGCCCTTGCGGCCCTCGGCGCCTCCGGCCAACACGACGAAGAACTGGAACAGCGTCTAAGAGAAGTCGACGAGGCCATCGCGCAGAACGACTTCCGTGCGGCCAATATCAGGGCCGGGTACATCTACGTGATCTCAAACCGAGGAGCCTTCGGCGAAGGAGTCGTGAAGATCGGCCTCACACGCAGGCTGGAGCCGGAACAACGCGTAGCCGAACTCAGTGGTGCATCCGTACCCTTCCGATTCGACATCCACACCCTGTACTTCTCCGAAGATGCAGTCACCCTTGAGAGCGAACTCCACAAACACTTCGCCGCCCGTGCCCTGAACCAGTCCAACCTCCGGAAAGAGTTCTTCTTCGCTACACCAGCCGAGGTACGCGATGTCCTGGAGCATAAGATCGGCAACCTGCTCGAATTCACAGAGCATGCTGACGCAACCGAATACTTCCAGTCTGTCGGTTACTGGCCCCAACGAGGCAACAACCAACTCACCGAGCAGAACTGAGCACTACCCCTCCCAATGGGGAGCGCAGCACCTTCAAAAGGCCGATAACAACGCATATGTCGGCAAGTCTTAATCGGGGACGGCGTCTCTCGATCTGATGCGTCGTCCTCGCGAATCCGAGACAATGCTTGGCTCACCAGTCCCGTGCGTCTTCTACTCCCGACAAAAGGGCCAGCCGCTCGGCCTCAAGAGGACGACCCAGCTCCAACTCGAACTCATCCATAACGCAGGCAAGCGCGGCGAACAGTTCCTCGCGCTCCTCTGTCTCAATGAAGGGGGATCGTCCGTCAAGCCGGTTGAAGCCGCTAGCGTAAGTACGCCCAACGTCCTCCAGCCGTCCCAAGGTGGTCTCGTCTGGCTCGGCAGAGAGTGCTTCGAACACCTCGCTTCGTGTCTTCTTGAATTGCGCCACAACTTTCTTGAACCGACCAGAACTAATGTGCTCGCGTCCGTCCCAGTCACGAAGCGGGTTCTCAAGATTCTCTTGAACCCATTCAGGCTTGCGTGCCTTGGTGATGCTGACACTTGTGCCGTTAGCCGCCTCAGACCGCCACCGTCTCCGCATCGCAGAGGCGTACTCATGAGGGACGCTGTCTAGGTAGAGGTACTCGAGGTTGGGAATTTCGATAGGAAGCAAGCAGTCGGACTTTGTCATGCCGAACAGGTTGGAGATAAAGAGGTCCCGGAGCTGGCCGAGTTTGTTGAGCATTCCAGCGTTCGTGACCTGTCCGAGGTTGCCGCCGATGGTCAGCCTCGTCAAGTTGGGGAAGGTGGACACTATCCGAAGACAGTCCACTTCCGACAAACCGGTTGACTTCAGGCTGCGCACATCACTTTGAACGGGTGCTCCGTCTGCGAGGGCATTAGCCAGGTCCGCGGGGGTCATTTCAAGTTCCCCTGGTTCGTTCCAATCACGCTCGCCCCTGTCCCAAGCGCGTTGCCGGGCCAGCTGATAACCAACTGTCCAAATGCTGGTGTAGCTATTCGACGGTTGCTCGTGAATCAGCGGCAAGCTGCCGAGGACGTGAAAACTCCGGGGAAGCACCCAGTCGCAATTGATGTAGGACAACCGGCCATTCCAGGAGTTGTGCGTCAGTACGAGCGGCTCAATAACGCCCAAGTCGACCGTTGACGATGGCTCTGGACCTGACCAATTCAGGTCCAGGACACCAACCTTTTTCCAATGAGCATCGATACTCGTGATTTGGGCGGCCACCCATTCGCCAAGAAGATCGTTCCGTCCAACGACGATGTCTCCGACGCTCAGGGGACGAGGCGGGCCGCCTGTCGTTGTATGTGACACAAGGCCAATCCTACGGACAACCTTGGCGCGGAGTAGGTATACGAAGACCGCACCGGCCCACTCTTCCCCCGAACCATCAACCCGTAATTGTGCAAAGCCTCTTTGCACAATTCGTACGAAGAACAGCCCAACAGTGAAGCAACCCGCACTGGGCACCACATGTCTCTGGTATCCCAAACCCCCACCTCCCCACCCACCCCCTTGACTCGCACCCCCACCTTCCCTAAACTTTTCATAAAGCAGAATCTAATTTCCACAAAGCGGAAACAAACGCCAGGCACCAAGGCCAAGTCGAAGCACAGGGAAGATAGATCAAAGCACCTCCTCGGAAGGACCTACGATGACGTACACAGTGAACTGCTCCATCCTCCTGACGGAGCTGCCCTTGCTCGAGCGCCCCGCAGCCGCGAAGGCAGCAGGTTTTGACGCCGTCGAGTTCTGGTGGCCCTTCGCCAGTTCGGTTCCCACAGACAAAGAAACCACCGAGTTCGAAACCGCCATCAAGGACGCCGGCGTTCAGCTCACGGGCCTGAACTTCAACGCCGGCAACATGCCTGGCGGCGATCGCGGCCTGGTTTCCTGGCCAGCACGCGCCACCGAATTCCAGGACAACATCGACGTTGTCGCCGGCATCGGAGAGCGCCTCGGCTGCAAGGCATTCAACGCCCTCTACGGCAACCGCATCGACGGCGAATCGCCCGAGAAGCAGGACGCCATTGGTGCCGAGAACCTCGCAACCGCAGCGGCCGGCGTCGCACGCATTGGCGGAACTGTCCTCCTCGAGCCGGTGAGCGGCGCACCCAAGTACCCGCTCCTCACGGCCGAAGACGCACTCAAGGTCATCGCCCGCGTCAAGGCAGAATCCGGTGCACAGAACATCAAGCTCCTCGCCGACCTCTACCACCTGGCAGTCAACGGCGACGACGTCGAATCCGTCATCGAGAACCACGCCAAGGACTTCGGCCACATCCAGATCGCCGACAACCCTGGCCGCGGCGCACCCGGAACGGGCACGCTCCCCCTCGGCGAGTGGATCGCCCGCAGCCGCGAACTCGGCTACGAGGGCTACATAGGTTTGGAATACAAGGAACCGCAGGAGACGGCATTCAGCTGGGCCATCCGCCAGCGCGCCAACGCCAACTAAGCACCCAGCTCAACTAGGTCGCAGATCAGGTCGCTACGAGCGCTGAGAACGACGCGAACTGCGACCCAGTTGGGTAAGCACACCTGAGTTAACACACAGACTTCCCCAGAAAGAGAACCACAATGAGCAACGTTGCAGTCATCGGACTCGGAATCATGGGCCTCCCCATGGCCATCAACCTCGTCAAGGCAGGCCACACGGTCACCGGTTTCAACCGCAGCCAGGACAAGATCGAGAAGCTCGTCTCCGAAGGTGGCCAGGGCGCCAGCAGCATCGCGGACGCAGTCAAGGACGCCGACGTCGTCATCACCATGGTGCCGGACTCCCCCGATGTTGAGGGTGTAGTCAGCGGCAAGGACGGCGTCTTCGCCAACGCCAAGCAGGGCACCTTGTGGATCGACGCTTCCAGCATCCGCCCGGACGTCGCCAAGCGCCTCTCCGACGAAGCCCGTGAAGCAGGCATCCGCCCCCTCGACGCCCCGGTATCCGGCGGCGAACAGGGCGCCATCGACGCCGTCCTGTCCATCATGGTCGGCGGCGACGCAGCAGACTTCGAGGCAGCACAGGATGTCCTCAACGCAGTGGGCAAGACCATCGTCCACGTCGGCCCGTCCGGCTCCGGCCAGACCGTCAAGGCAGCCAACCAGCTCATCGTCGCCGTCAACATCCAGGTCCTCGGCGAGGCCATCGCCTTCCTCGAGGCCTACGGCGTCAACACCGACGCAGCACTAAAGGTCCTCGGCGGCGGCCTGGCCGGCTCCAAGGTCCTGGACCAGAAGGGCCAGAAGATGCTGGACCGCAACTTCGACCCCGGCTTCCGCCTCGCCCTCCACCACAAGGACCTCGGCATCGTCACCTCCGCAGCCCGCGAAGCCAACGTCGCCGTCCCGCTCGGCGCCGTCGTCGCGCAGCTCGTCGCCGCAACCGTCAACCAGGGCGACGGCGGCCTGGACCACTCGGGCCTCTTCAAGCAGGTCCTCCAGCTCAGCGGCCGCAACTAAGCCTCTAAGCACCAAAAACTAGGGAACCCGCCGTCGTACATAAACGACGGCGGCTCCCTCACCACACCCTTTTTCCGCCCCCCAACGCGGGGCGAACCCAAGATTTCAAGGAGTACACCATGGCTAAGATGCGCACCGTTGACGCGGCAGTCGCCATCCTGGAAAAGGAAGGCGCCACCGAGGCTTTCGGCCTGCCAGGCGCAGCGATCAACCCCTTCTACTCGGCAATGCGTGCCCACGGCGGCATCCGCCACACGCTGGCCCGCCACGTTGAAGGCGCCAGCCACATGGCTGACGGCTACAGCCGCGCAGCTGATGGCAACATCGGCATCTGCATCGGCACGTCGGGCCCCGCAGGCACGGACATGATCACCGGACTGTACGCAGCCCAAGCAGACTCGATCCCCATGCTCTGCATCACGGGTCAGGCACCCGTTGCCAAGCTGCACAAGGAAGACTTCCAGGCCGTGGACATCGAGTCCATCGCCAAGCCGTTGACCAAGTTCGCCATGACCATCCTGGAGCCCGGCCAGGTTCCGGGCGCCTTCCAGAAGGCCTTCCAGCTGATGCGTTCGGGTCGTCCGGGCCCGGTTCTGTTGGACCTGCCCATCGACGTTCAGATGGCCGAGATCGAGTTCGACATCGATGCCTACGAGCCCCTGCCCATCGAGAAGCCCAAGGCTTCCCGCAAGCAACTGGAAAAGGCGCTGGACCTGCTGACCGCATCCCAGCACCCGCTGATCGTTGCCGGTGGCGGCATCATCAACGCCGGCGCCTCGGCTCAGTTGGTTGAACTGGCCGAGATCCTGAACGTTCCGGTTATCCCCACGCTGATGGGCTGGGGCGCCATCCCGGACGACCACCAGCTGATGGCCGGCATGGTTGGCCTGCAGACTTCGCACCGCTACGGCAACGAGACGTTCCTGCAGAGCGACTTCGTGATCGGCATCGGCAACCGTTGGGCCAACCGCCACACCGGCGGCTTGGACACCTACACGGCCGGCCGTAAGTTCGTGCACATCGACATCGAGCCGACGCAGATCGGTCGCGTTTTCTCTCCGGACTTGGGCATCGCGTCCGACGCCGGGGCGGCGCTGGACGGTCTGTTGGAGCTGGCTCGCGAACGCCAGGCAGCAAAGACCCTGCCGGACTACTCGGGTTGGGTTGCCGAGTGCCAGGAGCGCAAGGGCTCCCTGCACCGCAAGACCAACTTCGACAACGTGCCCATCAAGCCGCAGCGCGTGTACCAGGAGATGAACAAGGCCTTCGGCCGCGACACCACCTACGTGTCCACCATTGGTCTCTCGCAGATCGCCGGCGCACAGATGCTGCACGTGTTCGGTGCCCGCAAGTGGATCAACGCAGGCCAGGCCGGCCCCCTGGGTTGGACGGCTCCCGCCGCCCTCGGCGTGGTTCGTGGAACCCCGGATGCCACCGTTGTTGCCCTGTCCGGTGACTACGACTTCCAGTTCATGATCGAGGAACTGGCCGTGGGCGCACAGTTCAACCTGCCTTACATCCACGTTGTGGTGAACAACTCCTACCTGGGCCTGATCCGTCAGTCCCAGCGCGGTTTCAACATGGAACAGAACGTTTCCCTGGCCTTCGAGAACATCAACTCCCCGGAGACCAACGGCTACGGCGTGGACCACATCAAGGTTGCCGAGGGCTTGGGCTGCAAGGCCGTCCGCGTTGAGGACCCGAACGACCTGCCTGCCGCTTTCGACAAGGCCAAGGCACTGATGGGCGAGTTCAAGGTTCCCGTGGTTGTTGAAGTGATCCTGGAAAAGATCACCAACATCTCCATGGGCGTTGAGATCAACGCCGTGAACGAGTTCGAAGAGCTGGCCGAATCGGCCGAGGACGCCCCCACCGCGATCCTGGCCAAGGCCTAACAGCCGCCAACGGCTGAAGAGAAACAGTAAAGGAGGCACCGGAATGCGTGTGGTCATCGCCCCGGACAAATTCAAGGGCTCGCTGTCCGCGCCCGACGTCGCAGAGCACTTGGCAACAGGCCTGCTGGCGGGCTTCGGCAACAGCGGCATCGAGACAACACGCATACCGGTGGCCGACGGCGGCGAAGGAACCATCGACGCCGCCATCGGTTCCGGCTTCACCCGCAGGACCGCCACCGTCACTGGCCCACTCGGCGAACCCGTGAAAGCGGATTTCGCCATCAAGGGCCAGGAAGCCGTGATCGAAATGGCTGCCGCTTCCGGTTTGGCCCTCCTCCCGGAAGGCCCCACGAGCGAAACCGCGAAAGCAGCCACCAGCATCGGCACGGGTGAACTCATCCGCGCCGCGCTGGATCTCGGTTGCCGCAAGATCATCCTTGGCGTGGGCGGCAGCGCCAACACCGACGCCGGGGCAGGCGTCCTGCAGGGCCTCGGCGCCGTGTTCCTGGACAAGGACGGCAACGAACTCCCCGGCGGCGGTGCCGCCCTCGCCAACCTGGACAGCATCGACTTCGCCAACTTCGACGTCCGGATCGAGGCCACAGAGTTCGTGTTGGCGTCCGACGTCGACAATCCGCTTTTGGGGGCCAGCGGAGCCCCAGCCATCTTCGGCCCGCAAAAAGGCGCGACGCCGGACGACATCACCGAACTGGACGCGGCAGCAAGCCACTTCGTGGACGTGCTGAGCCAAACTACGGGCATCGAAGCCAAGCACTCAGCGAAGGCTCCGGGCGCTGGCGCGGCGGGCGGTGTTGGCTACATTGCCATCGCGGCACTGAAGGCTGAGCGGCGGCCGGGTATCGACGTCGTGCTTGAATTCACTGACCTCGAACAGAGGCTGAAGGGCGCCGACCTGGTGATCACCGGCGAAGGCAGCCTGGATGAGCAAAGCCTGCTCGGCAAGACCCCCATGGGCGTCTCCCGGGCAGCACAAAAAGCCGGGGTACCCGTGATCGCAGTCTGCGGCCGGAGTACCCTGAGCCGGGAACAACTCACGGATGCCGGATTCCACACGGTCCACGCACTGACGGACCTGGAAAAAGACGTCCAGAAATGTATCGCTGAAGCAGGTCCGTTGCTTGAACAATTAGGAAAGCACATAGGCGTGTACCTGGCAGAACGGACCGAAAACAAGGAGTACCTCAATGTCTGAAGCATTCGGCGCCTATGACCTCGTTATCCGGGGCCAGCGCATCCTGACCACGGCCGGCATCGCTCCGCGCGAGGTTGGCATCCGCGACGGCGTGATCGTCGCCATCGAACCCCTGGGCAACGGCCTGACGGGCTCAGAGGTCATTCACCTCGCCGACGACGAGACCCTGATCCCCGGCCTCGTGGACACCCACGTCCACGTCAACGAGCCCGGCCGCACCGAGTGGGAGGGCTTCGCGTCTGCCACCCGCGCAGCCGCGGCCGGCGGTGTCACCACCATCATCGACATGCCGCTCAACAGCATCCCGCCCACCACCAGCGTGGACGGCCTGGAGCAGAAGCGCGTGGTGGCCAAGGACCAGGCGTTCGTGGACGTCGGATTCTGGGGCGGTGCCATCCCGGGCAACAAGAGCGACCTCCGCCCGCTGCACGACGAGGGCGTGTTCGGCTTCAAGTGCTTCCTCCTCCACTCCGGCGTGGACGAGTTCCCGCACCTGGATGCTGACGAGATGGAAGAGGACATGAAGGAACTCAAGTCCTTCGACTCCCTCATGATCGTCCACGCAGAGGACTCCCACGCGATCGACCGCGCCCCGCACCCCGGCGGCGACCACTACGAGACCTTCCTCGCTTCCCGCCCCCGCGGTGCGGAGAACAAGGCCATCGCCGAGGTCATCGAGCGCGCCCGCTGGACCGGCGCCCGCGCCCATATCCTGCACCTCTCCTCCTCCGACGCGCTGCCCATGATCGCTTCGGCAAAGCGCGACGGCGTCAACCTCACCGTTGAGACGTGCCCGCACTACCTGACGCTCATGGCCGAGGAAATCCCGGACGGCGCTACTGCGTACAAGTGCTGCCCGCCCATCCGTGAGGCCTCCAACCGCGAGCTGCTCTGGAAGGGCCTGCAGGACGGCACCATCGACTGCATCGTCTCCGACCACTCTCCCTCCACCCTTGACCTCAAGGACCTGGAAAACGGCGACTTCGCTGTAGCCTGGGGCGGCGTCTCTTCCCTCCAGCTGGGCCTGTCCCTGATCTGGACCGAGGCACGCCACCGCGGCATCTCCCTGGAGCAGGTTGTGGCCTGGATGTCGGAGAAGCCCGCTGCGCTTGCCCGCCTGCACAACAAGGGCCAGCTCGCCCTCGGCTACGACGCCGACTTCTCGATCTTCGCCCACGACGACGCCTACGTGGTGGACGTCAAGAAGCTCAAGCACAAGAATCCGATCACCCCCTACGACGGACGCCCGCTCTCCGGCGTCGTCCGCAAGACGTACCTGCGGGGCTCGGAAATCGACTTCCAGAACCCCAGCGGCAAGCTGATCCGCCGCGGTAACGTTTAGGACCAACCGCCATGGCAGTCAATGCCTACGGTCCGCCGCCCGCACGGTTCCCCCGGCTCTCCAGCACAGGAGCGCCGGGGGCCGCGCGGCGCCAGGGCCTCACCACGCCGGGACTCACTGCCCACGGCTTGGCCCTTTGGGTCAACCCCGCCGAGGGCGATCCCGTGGACCCCGAAATTTGGGAACGTGCAGCACGATTGGTGCTGGCACGGGCCATGAAACTTGCCCCGGAGGCGGAAGTCCGCATCTGGCCCGCCATCGGGGCAGAACACTCCGGCGTCGGCGATACTTCCTGGGGCGGCACTCCGCAGGAAACCGCCGACGCCGGTAACCACCTTTCCCGGCCAGCCTCGGTATCGCTCGCGGACGCCCTGCAGGACGCGTCGGCCACCGCCCAAGCCGGCGACAGCACCGCCGTCGAGCCCGTAACGTTGGCGGCCCGGCGCAGCCAACTTGCGATCGACCTCGCCGCTGAAGTAGTCCTGCTCGACGGCGAGCCCGTTGCCTTTACCGGCATGGAATACAAGCTGTTGCGCTACCTCGTGGTGAACTGCTCCCGGGCCATCAGCCGTGAAGAATTGCAACGCTTCCTGGAGTCATTTGACCTGCCGGGCGCGGCTTTTCGCTCGATCGACGTTTATGTTGGAAGGGTGCGGCGGAAGCTTGGCTCCGCCCGTTACACCGTCTCCACCGTCCGTGGTGGTGGCTACCAGTTCGTGCCCGGCCCTTATGCCACTGTGCGCGGACCTGCGGAATACAGCATCTGACTTCGCTGTTCTACATCTCGAATCCGCTTTTTTGAATGACCAAACGCCGGTGCACACCGGTTGAATGTAAAGGATCGCCATGACCCAGAAACTCCTCGTCGGAACGCAGGCACCGGACTTCGCGCTTCTCGACGCCGACGGCAACAAGGTCTCGCTGTCCGACTATCGCGGACGCAACGTCATCGTCTACTTCTACCCGCAGGCAGCCACCCCCGGCTGCACCACCGAAGCCTGCGACTTCCGTGACAACCTCGCCAGCCTGCAGGGCAAGGGCTACGAAGTCCTGGGGATCTCCCCCGACGCCCCTGAAGCCCTCAAGGGATTCACCGGCGACTTCGCTCTGA
Organism: Paenarthrobacter sp. NPDC058040; assembly: GCF_042885775.1. Lineage (NCBI taxonomy): Bacteria > Bacillati > Actinomycetota > Actinomycetes > Micrococcales > Micrococcaceae > Paenarthrobacter > Paenarthrobacter sp. NPDC058040. The sequence continues at coordinate 11,020 of NZ_JBHVRN010000024.1, read as the reverse complement.
CCTTCCCACTTCTCTCCGACGAAGACCACTCCGTGGCACTGGCCTACGGCGCCTGGGGCGAGAAGCTGGTCAACGGCGAAATCGTCGAAGGCCTGGTCCGCTCCACGGTGGTCCTGGACGGCGAAGGCAAGGTCAAGCTCACCCAGTACCAGGTCAAGGCCCAAGGCCACGTCCAGGCGCTCCGCGAAGAACTCGGCGTCTAGGACCCTCTCTCACCAAAGCGCCCTTTCCCCCGGACCCTCTCCCACGAAACGGCCCTTTCGGGAGATCGCTCTCTCACCTAACTGAACAACATTTGTAACGCCCGCTCACTCCCTGTGAGCGGGCGTTCATGTTGGTTGACTAAACGTGACAAAACCCCCTGCACGTTAGTTAATGGAGCCATGGTCTCAACCTCGCCCCAGCGTCATGCCGTAGTCGTCGAAGATGACGAGGACATCCGTGGCCTCCTCGTGGTTGTCCTTGAGCAACTCGACTTCATCGTCACGGAAGCTGCTGACGGAATCTCCGGAGTCGAGGCCGTAAAGAACACCAACGCCGAACTGATCACCCTGGACATCAACCTCCCGGATATCGACGGCATGGAAGTCTGCCGCAGGGTCAGGGAATTCTCCGACGCCTACGTGCTGATGCTCACCGCCCGCGCCGACGAATTGGACCGCCTCACAGGCCTGGACACCGGTGCCGACGACTACCTCACCAAACCCTTCAGCCCCAAGGAACTCCAGGCCCGCATCAGGGCCCTCTTCCGCCGCGCACGCACCCCCGCCCAGCCCACGGAAGACCCGCGCCAAACCGACGAACTGGCGCGCGCCGCCGTCGTACAAAAGAGCCTTCTGCCGCAAGAGACGGTGCGGCTGGATGATTACGACGTCGCTGGCGCCTTCCGCCCGTCGCGCAGTGTCGGCGGGGACTTCTACGACTGGTACCAGACCGCCGACGGCATGCACCTCACCTTCGCGGACGCCATGGGCAAGGGCATGGGCGCGGCGCTGATCGCGGCGACCGTGCGGGCGGTGATGCGCTCGGTCGCGGACACGCCCGCTATCGATGCCGCTTTCAACTCCGCCGGTGCCACCATTGCCTCGGACCTGGACCAGTCCGGCTCGTTCGTGACCATGTTCCACGCGCGCCTGGAGAGTGCTTCGGGCCTGCTCAGCTATATCGACGCCGGTCATGGACTTGGGCTGCATATCCCGGCCCAGGGCGCCGCCCGCCGACTGGTCTCAGCGGGTCCGCCGGTGGGAATCCTGGAGGACCAGACCTGGCCTGCCGCGGAGATCCAGCTCGAACCCGGTGACTCGCTGGTGATCGTCAGCGACGGCGTCCTCGATGCCCACGACTCGCTGGAGGACTTCATCAGGAACGTGGAGAAGGCCGCACGCAACGAGCCCACAGCCGAACTTACCTGCGCTGCACTGCTGGAACTCGCTCCGGCCGCCACAGCGGAAGACGACGTGACCGCCGTCGTGGTTCGACGAAAGCCGACCGGACACTAAAAGCCACCAAAGGGGGATCGTGACTCGTTTCTGGACTCGTTTGATCGTTGTCCTCACCGTCATTCTTGGCGTGAACTACGTTGCCTGGCGGTGGCTGGCTTCGCTGAATTGGGAGGCTTGGTGGATTGCCGTTCCGTTGGTGATCGCCGAGACGTACAGCCTCATCGACGTGATGCTGTTCGGGCTGACGGTGTGGAACCTCAAGATCCGCAAGCCACCGCCCCCGGCTCCCGCCGACGCCACGGTTGACGTCTTCATCACCACCTACAACGAGCCGTTCGATCTGGTCATGACCACGGCGCTGGCGGCCAAAGCCATCCGCTGGCCGCACAGCACCTGGATTCTCGACGACGGCAACCGGCCCGAGATGCGCGAACTCGCCGAAGCGAACGGCATCGGTTACGTGACGCGCACTGCCGACTGGACGCCGGATATGCCCCGCCACGCCAAAGCCGGAAACCTGAACAACGCGCTTATGCTCACCTCGGGCGAGTACTTGTTGATCCTCGACGCCGACCAGATCCCCGAGCCGGACATCCTGGACAAGACGCTGGGCTACTTCAACGACGACCGGGTGGCGCTGGTCCAGACGCCGCAGTACTTCATCAACGTCCCCGCCGACGATCCCCTGGGCAGCCAGGCTCCCCTGTTCTACGGACCCATCCAGCAGGGCAAGGACGGCTGGAACGCGGCGTTCTTCTGCGGGTCCAACGCCATCCTGCGCCGCGAGGCCCTCATGCAGCTGGGCTTGGTGGGCTACGTGAAGGCCACGGAGCAGAGCATCAAGCGGGCACTGGCTGCTTCCAAGCAAGCCATCAAGAAGGCCCGCCGCTCCCCCGAAGCAGAAAACCCGTTGGTGGAGCAGATGCTCAACGAGGTGGAAGCTGCCACCAACACCGCCCAACAGGAACTCGAAGCCCGGGTTTCCCTCAGCGAGATCACGTACCGCGTCCGTCGCAAGGTGGATGAAGCCGTTCGCACGCTCGTCGCTGCCGACTTTTCTGCGCTGCAGGCCGACCTCGAAGAAATCGCCGCGATGGAACTCGCCCACGTCGGCGAAGGCGGCGTGACCACCGTGGCGAGCGACGCCGTCGACCGTATGTCCGGACGCGACTGGTCCCCGCTGGGTGCGCTCGAATCCGTCCACGCGGTCCTGGACGCCATCTCCGTGGAACGCACCGACGAAGCCCAACCCGTCATGCCGCTGGCCACCATATCCGTCACCGAGGACATGGCGACGGCGATGCGCCTGCACGGGCTCGGCTGGAAGAGCGTCTACCACCACGAAATCCTCGCGAATGGCCTGGCGCCCGAGGACCTCAAGACCATGCTCACCCAACGCCTCCGCTGGGCCCAGGGCACCATGCAAGTCCTCCTGCGTGAGAACCCGCTGGTGCAGCGCGGCCTCTCGTGGGGCCAACGGCTCATGTACTTCTCCACCATGTGGACGTATCTGAGCGGTTTCGCGGCAGTGGTGTACTTCGCCGCTCCGATCATCTACCTGATCCTGGGCATACTCCCGGTGAGCAGCCTGAGCTTCGACTTTTTCATCCGCTTCATCCCGTTCATGGTGGTGAACCAACTGCTGTTCCTCGTGGCCGGCCATGGAATCCCCACCTGGCGCGGGCAGCAGTACAGCCTCGCGCTGTTCCCCACCTGGATCAAGTCATGCACGACGGCGGCACGCAACGTTTGGTTCGGCCGTCCCCTCGGGTTTGCGGTCACCCCCAAAGCCCGCCAGAGCGGCGGACCGAGTTGGAGCCTCATCCGTCCGCAGATCATAGTGGCCGTCCTGCTGGCCATCGCCTTGGTGGTAGGCGTTGCCCGCCTGCTGACAGGCCTTGCGGAACCACTCGGCACGCTTGTCAACGTTTTCTGGGTGGCGTTCGACCTTGTGGTCCTGAGCGTGCTGGTCAAGGCAGTTTTGTACAAGGGCTTCGTGCCTGAAGTTCTCGAGGAGAGGAATGGCGATGCAGTTCAGCTATGAGGTCAAGGACAACTACGCGGAAGTGAAGGGCGTGGGCCGCCTCAACATGGTGGCGGCGCCCAAGCTTCGCGAAGTGGTCAACGAAGTCGTGGCCGGTGGTTCCAGCCGCGTGGTGGTTAACCTCGCCGAGACCGACTTCATGGATTCGTCGGGCCTCGGCGCCCTCATCGGTTGCCTGAAGGCCGCCCGCCAGGCCGGCGGCGATCTCCGCATCGCCGGGGTCCAGCCACAGGTGAAGATGGTGCTGGAGCTGACCAACATGGACAGGGTCCTCACGGCCTACCCCACGGCAGAGGCGGCGTTTGGCGATGACTGACGTCATCGCCCGGCGGGGATATCACGGCCTGTCCAACGACGAAGCCATCGAGGCAATCCACAACGAACTCGATGCCCTCTGGGACGACGCCTCCTTTGTGCCTGACATGGACAGGATGACGTTCGCGACGGCGGTCATCGAAGCTGCGGCGAACATCGTCCAGCACGCCGAACCCGTCGCCGAGGAGCCCGTTGAGATCGACGTGGAGATTGGGGTCTGGCCCTCCCGGCTCGTGGCCCGCGTGAGTGCTCACCATGCGCGCGAACCGTTCGCCGACGATATGCAGGCATCCATGCCGGATTCCGACGCCGAGTCCGGACGTGGGCTCGCCCTCATCGAAGCTTTGGTGACCACCGTGACGTTCGAACGCCAGGACGGCACCAACATCTGGACCCTCACCCGCGACACGTGACGGTGAGAGAGCATCCGCCTCAAGCCGGCGTGTCCTGAGAGAGCGTCCGGGGTTTCCGACGCTCTCTCACTTAAACGCACCTTCCCGGGAACGCTCTCTCACCTATGCCTTGGCGATCGCCTCTTTCAACGCGCCCAGCACCAGGGTCACCGACGCACTGTTGGCATTCGGGCCCATCATGCCGATGCGCCACACGGTGTCCGCGAACTCACCCACGCCGGAACCGATCTCCATGCTGAAGTGCTCCAAAAGGTACGCGCGGACGGCAGGTGAGTTGACGCCGTCGGGCACTTTCACCGTGGTGAGGCTCGGCAAGCGGGCACCTTCGGCCGCGAACAGTTCAAGGCCCATCTCCTGCAAGCCGTCCTGCAGGGCAGCGCCGGCGGCGCGGTGCCGGGCCTGGACGGCATCCAGTCCCTCGGCGAGGATGCGGCCCAACGCAGCCTCAAGGCCAGCGATCATCGTGACCGGCGCCGTGTGGTGGTACGTGCGTGCGCCCGAAGCGGCGCCCACGTAACCGCCAAGAAGCCCAATATCGAGGTACCAAGAGCGAGGGTCCTTGACGCGGCGCTCGAACGCCCAATCCGACACCGTGAAGGGTGAAAGCCCGGGCGGCACGCCGAGGCACTTCTGGGTACCGGCGTATCCGACGTCGATCCCCCAGTTGTCTGCCAGGAGTTCGAGTCCGCCGATGGACGTCACGGCATCGGTGATCAGCAGCGCATCACCTTTGCCTGCGCCGAGGGCGGCGATGTCGGAGAGGACGCCCACAGACGTCTCCGCGTGGACGGCCGCGATCACCTTGGGGTTGGGGTGCGCGGACAGCACCCGGTCCGCGTCCACGGGCTGGCCCCACGCGTGGTCCACCCGCACCACCGTTGCACCGCAGCGCCGGGCAACCTCGCACATCCGTGCCCCGAAGAGGCCGTTGACGGCGATGACCGCCACATCGCCCTCGGCCACCGTATTCACGAAAGCGGCTTCCATGCCGCCGGAGCCGGTGGCACTCAGGGGAAGGGTCCGAGCGTTTTCGGTACCCCATACCGTTCGAAGACCGTCGCACACGCGATCAAGCCGCTCAATAAACACCGGGTCCAAGTGGCCCAACACAGGCCATGACAGTGCGGCCATGGCTTCGGGGTAACAGTTGCTCGGGCCGGGGCCGAACAGGAATCTGGAGGTCAGGATGTCTGGCATGGGAACACTCCTTCAACGGGGTTGAGGTCATTCTGCCGCACAAGACGTTTGCGCGGCCCGCTCTGCGTGCCAAAACGCGCTCAGAGGGCGCAGAGCGGGCCTCACAACGCAAGCTCCAAGGCGCAACTGCTAAGGTTACTCACCATTGTTGAAGCCGTTGCGAACAAGGGGACGAGAGTGACGACTGAAGGTAAAGAGTCGCCGGAGCAGGGCGTCCGCGGCGAAGTGCAGCAGGACCGGTACGTTGCCGGCCAGGATCTCACTCGGTGGAAGTCGCCGGCAGGACGGCTCTTGGCCGCCGGGGCCCAGCGAATCACCAAGTTCCTTGGCCCCTACGCAGCGCTGGTCATCACCCTGGCTGTTGGACTGGCAGTGGCGGTGGCCCTGGCCTGGACGTTCGGCGAGGTCTACGAATCGGTCATCGAAGCAGACGGGGTCGCCGGCCTGGACCACCCAGTGCTGGAAGCGGCCAAGTCCGTGAGATCCCCGGCCCTGGACACCATCACCACGGCCTACACAAACATTGGCGGCACGGTGGGCATGCCCATCATTGCCGTGGGGATCATGATTTTCCTGGCCGTCAAGAGGAGATCCTGGACCCCGGTGATCCTGATGCTCGCCGCCGGGCTGGGATCGCTCCTCATGACTGTCCTGGGCAAGCCCCTCTTTGGCCGCACCCGCCCGGACCTCAGCGACGCCATTCCCCCGTTCGAGCACTCGGCGTCCTTCCCCAGCGGCCATTCCCTGAACTCGATCGTCATCGCGGGCATCGTGGCCTACCTGATCATCCTTCGCGTCAAAACCGCCAAGGGAAGGTTCATCACCATCGCCCTGGCAACAGTCTTTGCCCTCACCATGGGCCTGAGCCGCGTCTATCTTGGCCACCACTGGCTCACGGATGTTTTGGCGGCTTGGGCCCTGGGCGTCGCCTGGTTGTCACTGGTCATTACGGCCCACCGCTTGTACCTCACCACCCGGACACGGCGTCAGCACGAGGTAGTCTCTTGACACCGGGCCAGCCACTCGGCTTCACTTATTACGTATGCTGAAATAACAGTTCCATGATGCGGAAGCAAGGAGCAACGCTTCCTCCAGCCACCAGCCGGGGTTCCGCATAGCCCACACCATGGATGCCAGCATTTGCACGAGGATGAAACAAGCATGGAGCTTGCAGTATTCAACAGTGTTGACCGCGACGAGGCCATCAAGGTCCTGACCCCTTGCCTGGACATCAGCCGCTGGGTGGAGACAATCGTTGATGCCCGCCCGTTCGCAAGCGTCGACGGATTGCTCAAAAAGGCCAACAACGCCGCCGAGCCGTTCAGCCCCGAAGAGGTAGAGTCAGCCCTCGCCCACCACCCCCGGATCGGCGAACGGCCCAAGGCCCAGACCACCGAAGCTGCCATGTCGCGTTCGGAGCAGGCCGGCGTGGACCCGGGCGACAACGAGGTCACAACGGCACTCGCCGACGGCAACCGCGCCTACGAAGAGAAGTTCGGCCGCGTCTTCCTGATCCGCGCAGCCGGACGCAGCGCACAGGAAATCCTGGCGACCCTCCAGGAGCGCCTCACCCACACACCCGAACAAGAAGACACGATCGTGGCTGAACAGCTCAGGGAGATCGCACTGCTGCGCCTCTCAGGACTGGTCAGCGAAGGAGTCGGCGAAGGAGCCAACGCATGAGCGTTTCACAAGTCACCACCCACATCCTCGACACCGGTTCCGGCCGCCCGGCGGCGGGTGTCGCCGTCGTACTCTACGTCCGCGAAGGCGAGGACTGGACGGTCGTCGGCAAGGGCGAAACCGACGCCGACGGCCGCATCAAGAACCTCGGACCCGAGCGGATTCCGGGCGGCGCCTACCGCCTCAACTTCGCCACCGGCGCCTACTACGAGGGCCTCGGCACCGAGACCTTCTTCCCGGAAGTGGACCTGAACTTCACGGTCTCCGACGCCGGCGAGCACTATCACGTGCCCCTCCTCCTGAGCCCATTCGCGTTCTCCACATACCGCGGCAGCTGACCAAGTCTGCCGCCATGAAGCCCTCCGGCCTGCGCCGGAGGGCGTTCTTGTACCCAAAGCCGGAACGGTAGGCTGGAAGGCATGGCTCCAGAGGAAACACCGACACCCGCCCTTGGCGATCAAAACCGTAACGAACCGCCCGCACGCCGCGACATCACCGTGCGACGCGCACCAAAGTTCGTTCCGTTCATGATCCTCGGAGCCATCGTCGGCGCAATCGTTGCGGCCATCATCGCGTACGGCCGCCCCGCCGATCCCGAGTTCGACGCCAGCACCGTCTTCGGATTCTTCCTGGTGGCCTGCGCTGCCGGCGGCGTCATCCTCTTCTCCATCCTGGCCCTGGTTCTGGACCGCGTGAGCGTCAGGCGCTCGCGCCGGGCAGTGGTGGAAGCCGTGCCGGATTCGGTACCGGACGAGGGTCCAGAGCACGACGGCGGACGCTGACTTTCGCGGGTTCCGCACCGGTTGTGGTGGGGAGCCGATGTGAGACGCACCGCATTTTGGGCGTGTCGACGGCGTTTCGCGCCCGTTCAAGGGTCACAAAACCGGAGCGGGAACTTACCACGGCCACAACATGAGACAATCGACCAGTGGCACGTGGCGACGGAAAACTTTCTCATGATCTTCTTCCCGGCGAAAAGGGCCCCCAGGACGCTTGTGGCGTCTTCGGGGTTTGGGCTCCCGGTGAAGAAGTAGCAAAACTCACCTATTACGGGCTGTATGCGCTGCAGCACCGCGGACAAGAATCGGCTGGTATCGCTACCAGTGACGGCAAGCGCATCAACGTCTACAAGGACATGGGCCTTGTGTCCCAGGTCTTTGACGAGACCACCCTCAACACCCTCACCGGGCACCTGGCCGTTGGCCACTGCCGGTACTCCACCACCGGTGCAAGCCACTGGGCCAACGCACAGCCCACCCTGGGCGCCACCGCTACAGGCACGGTGGCCCTGGCCCACAACGGCAACCTGACCAACACCGCTGAGCTTCGCGAGATGATCCTCCAGCGCAACAACGGCCAGCTCACCGGTGAAATGAAGCAGGGCAACACCTCGGACACCGCGTTGGTGACCGCGCTCCTTGAGGGCGAAGAGGGCAAGACCCTGGAGCAGACCGCACTGGAGCTGCTCCCCAAGATCAAGGGTGGTTTCTGCTTCGTCTTCATGGATGAAGGAACCCTCTACGCAGCCCGCGATACTTACGGCATCCGCCCGCTCTGCCTCGGCCGCCTTGACCGCGGCTGGGTGGTTGCCTCCGAGCAGGCCGGCCTTGCCACCGTTGGCGCCAGCTTCATCCGCGAAATCGAGCCCGGCGAATTCATCGCGATCGATGAGGAAGGCGTCCGCTCCCAGCGCTTCGCCGATGCCACTCCGGCCGGCTGCGTCTTCGAATACGTCTACCTGGCCCGTCCGGACGCTGCCATCGCAGGCCGCTCCGTGTACGAGTCCCGCGTCGAAATGGGCCGCCAGTTGGCCCGCGAAAACACGCACGAGGCTGACCTCGTCATCCCGGTCCCCGAGTCCGGCACCCCCGCAGCTGTTGGCTACGCCGAACAGTCCGGCATCCCGTTCGCACACGGCTTCGTCAAGAACGCCTACGTGGGCCGCACGTTCATCCAGCCGTCCCAGACCCTGCGTCAGCTCGGCATCCGCCTCAAGCTCAACGCCCTGGAGTCCGTCATCCGCGGCAAGCGCATTGTGGTGGTGGATGACTCGATCGTCCGCGGCAACACCCAGCGCGCCATCGTCCGGATGCTCCGGGAAGCCGGTGCGAAGGAAGTCCACGTCAAGATCTCCTCGCCGCCGGTCCAGTGGCCCTGCTTCTACGGCATCGACTTCGCCTCCCGCGCGGAACTCATCGCCAACGGGGCAACCATCGAGGAAATCTCGCAGGCCATCGGCGCCGACTCGCTGGCGTACATCTCCGAGGACGGCATGATCGGGGCAACACAACAGCCGCGCGAACGCCTCTGCACCGCCTGCTTCACCGGCAAGTACCCCATCGAACTGCCGCACGCGGACAAGCTGGGCAAGAACCTGCTTGAGCGCACGGACCTCGGTGGACTGGCCCCCGCGCCCGCCGACTCGCCTGAAGACTCCGAGGATCCGGCCGAGAAGCCCGGAGCCACGGGATGCGATCCCGGACCGGACGCCGAATTCGAGAACCTCCTGACCGACGCTGATCGTTTGACCGACGCCGAAAAGAAAGAGTCTGTATGACCTCCGCATCCCCCGCCGCTGAGAACAACTCCGGTATCACCTACGCCTCCGCGGGTGTTGACGTCGAAGCGGGCGACCGCGCAGTCGAGCTCATGAAGGACGCCGTCAAGGCGACGCACAACAGCTCGGTGATTGGCGGCGTCGGCGGTTTCGCAGGCCTGTACGACGTCTCCAAGCTGCTCACCTACAAGAAGCCGCTCCTCGCCACGTCCACCGACGGCGTGGGCACCAAGGTTGCCATCGCCCAGGCCATGGACATCCACGACACCATTGGTTTCGACCTGGTGGGCATGGTTGTGGACGACATCGTGGTGGTTGGCGCAGAGCCCCTCTACATGACGGACTACATCGCTTGCGGCAAGGTTGTTCCGGAGCGCATCGCGGACATCGTCCGTGGCATCGCCTCCGCCTGCTCCGTTGCCGGAACCGCCCTGGTGGGTGGCGAAACCGCGGAGCACCCCGGCCTGCTGGGTGAGCACGAGTACGACGTCGCAGGCGCTGCGACAGGTGTGGTCGAGGCTGACGCATTGCTCGGACCGGACCGCGTCCGTGCAGGCGACGTCGTGATCGGCATGGCCTCTTCCGGCCTGCACTCCAACGGCTACTCGCTGGTCCGCCGCGTCATCAACCACGCCGGTTGGGCACTGGACCGCCAGGTTTCCGAACTCGGCCGCACGCTGGGTGAGGAACTCCTGGAGCCGACCCGCGTCTACGCCGCCGACTGCCTGGACCTGGCCCGCACGTTCCCGGTTTCCGCCGGGGCGGCTGTTCACGGCTTCAGCCACGTCACCGGTGGTGGCCTCGCCGCCAACCTGGCACGCGTCCTCCCGCAGGGCCTCGTTGCCACGGTTGACCGCAACACCTGGGAACTGCCCGCGATCTTCAAGCTGGTTTCCGAGCTGGGCAACGTCCCGCTGGCCGACCTGGAGCGCACGCTGAACCTCGGCGTGGGCATGGTGGCCATCGTTTCCGCCGAAGCCGCAGACGCAGCCGTGGCCCGCCTCAACGAGCGCGGGCTGCCGTCGTGGGTCATGGGTACGGTTGCAGCCGACTCCGACTCGATCGACAAGACCGGCCCGGATTACGTCCAAGGCGCCAAGGGCGTCGACGGCGGCGCAGTCCGTTTGGTGAATGCCTACGCCTAGTCTCTTACTGGCTCAAGCGGACGGCCCGGCAGTTGCTTCCAACTGCCGGGCCGTTCCGCTTCTCCCGGGCCGTTCCGCTTCTCCCGGGCCGTTCTGTGTCTCCGTCACGTTCCGCGCCTCCCGCACGTCCCCAACTAATATGTAGTTTCTTTTGTCAATGGGCGTGGGGAAGCGGCCTCGGTTTGGGTCCGGGGTCGCTTCCTTTTTGGTCCGGGAGTTCTCTG
>NZ_JBHVRN010000023.1:0-54563 GCF_042885775.1 Paenarthrobacter sp. NPDC058040 | reverse complement strand
TAAAGCGCTGCACATGATTGCTCTAACAAGAATGGCATTCGATTCGGAAACCATCGCATACGCAGCCAAACGAAAGGCAGAAGGTCTAACCAAAAAGGAGATCCGTCGGTGCGTGAAACGTTACCTCGCCCGACGGATCTACCGCACGCTCAACGCCAACTGCCTCAATCCATTGCTACGTTGACAACCATAGAAGAGTCGATAACCGTGATTCCGTCAATCTGGGGGAGTTGGAGGCTAAAGCATCCCTGGCTCTGGGTCGCCATCACGCCAACAATCCGCCCAACGAAGCCCAGCAACACTGCCCCCGCTGCCAGGATCACGAACCAACTAGAAGATACTCCGCCGCCGCTCCATATGAGCAAGCTACATTGCTCGTGTTCGTCGATGTCTTACTCCGTGTATCTGTGAGGGTTGGACTCTCGACCTTGGGCGTACCAGGCCCTCCGCCATGAAGCCCGGAAAAAAGTTTTCGCCAATCTGTAACTATCTGGAGTGTCCCGGACAATACAGGGCATGGAGAACGTTCAGCCGGGGGATGACGTCCTTTGGGCGAAGAGCCTGAAGGGTGACGCGGAGGCGTTTGGTCTGTTGTATGACCGGCACCGCAGCCGCGTCTTTCGTCATGCCTATCGGCTGGCGGGCGGAAGGCATGACGCCGAAGACTCCATGGCGGCCGCGTTCCTTGAGCTATGGCGTCGCAGGGAGAGCGTGAAGCTGGTTGATGGCTCGATCCTGCCGTGGTTGTTGGTGACAACGACTAACACAGCCAGGAACCTTCAGCGGTCAAAAGCCCGGCATCGGAAGCTACTGGATGCCATTCCCCGTCGCAGCGAGGCCGAACTGGAACTGGATCCGGCCTATGTGACCAGCGACTCATCGATGAATGCGGAGGTCGCGCACGCGCTGGCTGTCTTGAGGCCATTGGACCTGAAACTCGTAAGCCTCGTCGTCTTCGAGGAGTTGCCGTTGCAGGCGGCCGCTGAAGCGGTTGGTCTTTCACATGGGGCGGCAAGAGTCCGTATGCACCGTGCCCGTCAAAAGCTGAAAGAGGCCCTGCCCCGTTCACTTCACCACGCTTACGCGCCAGCACTGAAAGGAGATCCGTCATGAACGACGTTCGCATCGATCCGCAGTTCGACCAGGCCCTCCGGGAAGTACTCGTCGCTCACGTTCGAAACGGCGCAAAACCTCGAGCCCACAAGCGGCGTCGCCTGCTGATCGCCGGCGCACTTGCCGGGGCAGGGATGCTGGGCGGTGTAGGGGCTGCAGCTGCAGGGCTCTTTGGCCTTCCGGGCGTACCCACAACAACTGTCCTGACGACCCCATCGACTGCCGTTTACAGCGGCACGGCAACCGTTGATCTTGGACCGGCCCCGGAAGGAGCGACCGGCATTGAAGTGGAACTGACCTGCCTCACTGCCGGCAGGTTCACCTTTCCGGATGGCGCCAACGTCTCGTGCTCGTCGTCCGATCTTGGCACTCACGGCGCGTGGTCAAAGTACGTCGTCGCCTTGGACCCCTCAACCCACGGGGTGACCATTTCGACCGATCCAGGGAACAGGTGGCAGATCAGTGGGAAATACGTCTCACAAGTTCCCACGGATTGGAGGGTCAATGCCAAGGGCGAGACCTACGGTGTCGAAGTCCCAGGGCGTGGAGCACCCGACCTGATCGCGGTCATAGCCACGAACGGAGCAACGGGCTACGCCTACTCGGATCAGATGAAAGGCACCGACCCGTCCAGCCCGGAGGAAGCAGCCAAGAACCTTCCGCGACCTCAACGGGAAATCCCGGTCTTCCTCAGCGATGGCACCACTGAAGTGGGGGTATTCATGGCCCCAGGATGAGGCGCGGTACTCGTAACAGAAAAGCTGCCAGCCCTTCATTTGTCATTATCGGATAGTCATTTCACGGCCCACAATATAGGCTGTCGAAATCCGTTCAATGTCAATGAGGTGGGGTAAATGGGTAATACTCAGAAATCCGGAAATGGTCGCCTTTCTGTGCGCTTTCGCAAGCGGCTGACAATAATGATTGCGACCTTTGTTGCTGCATTTGCTGTTATGTTTGGTGCCCAATCCGCCCTGGCGTACGGGGCGGTGAACGGCGCGATCAGCCAGTACTACGTGGCTGGCCACTGGTACGACGCGTATGCCGTGATCTATACGGCGCCTGCATCGTATGCGGTGGCCGGTACCAAGAGTTCATTCACCGGAGGAGGTACCTACACGGGATGGGCTGGAGCCAGAGGCCGCCTTTTCACGCAGGATAATTACCTGAGCTGCGAAGCCGTGAATTCATACAACCCCTCTCCGGGGACAATCGCCGAGTCCCATTCATGCTCTCGTTACCAGCCTTACAACTGGTACAGCTGGGGTGTTGCCCGTGGCTGGAACGGCTCTTCCTATAACGACGCCTACACCTTCAAAACCGTTCTTCAGGGAAATTACTAGGGGAAATCATGAGCCTTCAAAAAATGCCCATGCGGGGCTACGTGATTGTCGTCGGTTTGTGCGCAGTTCTGGGACTGGGAGCCGGTGCCTCTGTGGCTGCGGCCGCGGGTGGCCCGGTCCCTGCGAGCGTGGCTTCCCAGGCCAAGCACGCCCCCGGGTATCCGAAGAATGCCAGCGGTAACACCTATGGATTTGCCAGTGATTCCGCATCACCCGAAGGGGAGCCGGATCTCATCGCCGCCCTCACCACCGAGGGTAGGGCAGGCTACGTCTCCAAGGCCGAACTCGACGTCGCCAACGGAACATCAGCTTCGCTGGAGTTCAAAACCCCTGAAGACGCCGTTAGGTGGATGGAAACCGAGGGCCGCGCCGACCGGGTAATACCCGTCTATGAGGCTGACGGTAGGACCGTAATTGGAGAGTTCGTCGTGGTGGGGCTGGACGCACAGAAGGCCAACCGGGAACTGGTCAATACCCGTTGATCGGTTGGTGATTGGGGGGATGGCGGGCGTGGATTTTTCTCCACGCCCGCCATTTATTTTGTGCAGTACTCCGGGACGCGAGAGCACTTCGGGGCGGTGCTACGCCTCCGCCACCGCCGGGGCGTTCCGGAAGTGGCCCAGTGTGATGAGGAGTGCCCCGGCGACGGCCCAGCCGGCCAACACCAGCCAGGGGAACGCCGCCGAAGCGTCGGGGAAGTACGACAGGTCCCGCAACAGTGTTCCCGAAGCTCCCGGCACCATCCACTGGCCGACGTCGCCCCATGGGGCGGGGAGGAATTCCTTGGGTTGGGTCAGCGCGGAGAGCGGGTTGCCGATAAACAGGGTGATGACGGCGCCGAGCGCGATGCCCGCCCGCCCGATCAGTGCATTGAGTCCCACGATGATCGCCGCTGTTGCCACTACGCCAAGGCCGATCGCGGCCGCGTTGGACCAGAAGTTTCCTTGGAGGATGTGGAACCAGCCCTGCAGGATGCCAGCGAGCCCAAGGCCGGCGATGACGCCATAGGCCAGGATCGCGCCCAGTCGGCGCCACGTTCCGGAGACGAGCAGTGAGATGAGGACGCCGCCGATCATTCCGCCCATGGCGAGGGGCAGGCCGGCGACGGCCAGTCCCGTGCCGCGTGCGTCGTCGGACGAAAGAGGAACGACGTCGGTGACGGCCACTTGGGGGACTGGGGCGGGCTGGGTGCCCTGTCCGCTTTGGGGTGCCGTTCCTTGGGCAGCCTGCGCGAGGGCGGCCTGGAGCTTGGCGATGACCTGGGCCTGGATCTGGGACTGCATCTGGGCGCCCATTTGGGTCAGGGCCTGGGAAGCGACAGGACTGCCGGCGCTGGCGACGAGGATCTCCGGGGATGCGCCGAGGATGATCGCGCCGTAGACCTGCCGCTGTTTGATGAGGTTCACGGCTTCGTCCCGGCTGGACGCAGTGCGCACGTCGAGGGCGCCGGCCGGTGCCTGCGAAGTGATCTGGGCGATCTGCTCCGTGCTGCCGACGGCGGCGACGGGCAGGTTCTGGACCTTGGCGGTGACGCTCGGCCAGGCGAAGGCCAGAAGTACAGTGCAGACGGCGACGGCGGCAAGGAGTGCCGTCCGGAGTGCGTGCGGCCACGGGGTGCGGGGTCCCGCGCTTGGCTCTTGCCTGCGCTCCGGGGCTGCCGTTCGTTCAGTGGTGGCGGACATGGCGTGTCCTCTCAGGGTCGTGCAAAAAGAATGTTCGTTCTCCATTTTTGACCCATTGCCGGACGAACGTCAAGAATGATCATTCGTTTTCTTTGGGGTACCGTTGATCCATGCCGAAAGTAAGTGAGGAACACCGTGCCGCGATGCGGGAGCGCATCCAGCGGGCCGCGCTGGCCTGTGTAGCGGAGAAGGGTTTCTCCAACGTTGGGATGGGTGACATCATCGCCAAGGCCGGCCTCTCGGCCGGTGCCGTCTACGTGTATTACCGCAGCAAAGAGGAATTGATTGTCGACGCCGGCCGGCGGGTTTTCGAGGAGCGCATGGCGGCGCTCGAACGGCTCAGCGGCCATGATCCCGTCCCGCCGCCCGAAGAGGCCGTCATAGCCCTCATGTCCGGCCTGATGAAAATGGACTTCTTTCCGGATGTCGCGGTGCAGGTGTGGGGCGAAGCGGTCCGGAACCACCAGCTGGGAGAGGTGGCGCAAAACATCCTTGTCCAGATCCGCGGCCATCTTGAGAAATACCTGGAGGCATGGATCCGCGCGTCGCGCCCGGCCGAAGACGCGGAGGCCACGGCACGATGCCTCGCCCCGGCCGTCATGGGCCTGATCCAGGGGTTCGCCATCCAGTCAGCCCTTGGTATCGAAGGAACCGGACCGGCGTACCTCAAGTCCGCGCGGACGCTCCTCGCAAGCCTTTAGGGCGACCCTTACTGCAGATACCTGAAGACGCCCCATGTTGGGTGGTTGACCAGGAGGCACGTTGACGAATGCCGGGCGGCAAACATAGCCGGCCGGCGTGTGGATGCGCTGCGGAACAGAGCTTTTCCGCCGCAGGCAAGGCACCGCAGCTGATGCCGAAGCTCGTACCTGTCTGTCCTGCTCAGGGAGGCGAAGAGTTCCGCTTCCCATTCCTCGTGGTCGGCTAAGCAGTAGGCCCTTCTCACCACACTTCTCCACGTTGATCCATGGTTGGCCCTCCGCCGGTCTGTCTGACCGGCGGAGGGCCAACCGCGTGCGTCAGGCGCGTTCGTCCGCCAGCACCTTTGGCGATTCGCCGGCCAGCTCCTGGGAGGGGCCGTTGAGGTAGCGGTCCAAAGAGTCATCCATGGCGTTGATCCACCGCGTGTGGTGCTTGGTTGCCATGGTGCCCGTAACCACCGAGCGATGGATGGCGTCGCGGTAGCCCAGGATGTCCGTGTGCTTGTTGTGCATCCAGTCCTTGAACAGCTGGGATACGGCATCGAGGTCGAAAGGCGGATAGTCCGTTGCGTCGATGAGCTCACGCAGGTAGTCGGACTGGAAATCGGCTTCGGCATCGTGGTCCGGGAGGGCTGCCTGGCGCTCCAACCAGAGCTGGATGTCGGCCTCGCGTTCGGCAAGGGACGGCAGGTCGATGACGCCGGTCATGACGTCGCGGGCAAACCAGGCCTGGGCGTCGAACATGTTGAAGGTGTAGTACTGGTCCTGCGCCCCCAGGTAGAACAGGTTGGTGTTCTGCTGCCAGACCACGCCTTTATAAAGATTGGCCGGGTAGAGAACGTTCGGGGAGTTCAGGGACAGTTCGCTGGGCAGGAACGGGTACTTGTGCTGGTAGCCGGTGCAGAGTACGACGGCGTCAAAGTCGTCGTGGGTGCCATCGCTGAAGAAGGCTGTGCGGCCTTGGAAGTGGGTCACCAGAGGGCGCTCAACGGTGTTCCACGGCCAGTGGTAGCCCATGGGGTTGGACCTGTAGCTCATGGTGATGGAGGCGGCGCCCATCTTGTGGGCTTGCATCCCGATGTCCTCGGCGGAGTAGCTGCTGCCGATCATCAGCAGCCTCTTTCCCACGAACCGCTCGGCTCCGCGGAAGTCGTGGGCATGCAGGACCTCACCGGGGAACGTTTTGATTCCCTTGAATTCGGGGACTGCGGGAACGTGGAAGTGCCCGGTGGAGACCACAAGCTTGTCGAAGACGTGGGTTTCGGTGAGGTTGGTCCGGAGGTCCTCAACGGTCACCGTGAATTCCTGGGTGTCCTCGTTGTAGGTGGTGTGACGGGCCACGGTGTTGAACTTGACGTACTTGCGGACATCGGACTTTTCCACCCGGCCCTTGATGTAGTCGAAGAGCACCTCGCGGGGCGGGAAAGAGGAGATGGGGCGTCCAAAGTGCTCGTCGAATGAGTAGTCCGAGAACTCCAGGCACTCCTTGGGGCCGTTCGACCAGAGGTGCCGGTACATGCTGGAGTGAACCGGCTCGCCGCTGGCGTCCAAACCGATGCGCCAGCTGTTGTTCCACTGACCGCCCCAGTCGTCCTGCTTCTCGAAGCACTTGATGTCCGGGATGTCGATGCCCTTTTGCCGCGCTGATTCGAACGCCCGCAGTTGGGCCAGGCCGCTGGGTCCTGCGCCAATGATTCCGACTCGAAGTGTCATGCTGCTTACCTCTTTCAGGTTGTGTGAAGGCGCCGGAACCTACGCAGCGAAGTCGCGGTCGCCGGCAAAGAATCCGAGGGCATAGTCGGGCGTTTCGAACTTGACGGTTGTCCCCTTCGGGAAGAAGAGAACGTCGCGCTCCTTGGCGCGGGTGACTTCGCCCGTTGCCTGGTCGGTGAGGATGAATTCGCCGGCGACAACAACCTTCATCTCGTCATAGGTGTAGGTGTAGACGAGGGGCTTGGACGCCTTCAGTTCAAAGAATCCGGCACACATGACCGAGCCGGCAGGGTTGGAGAGCGAGTCACCGATGGCTGCATCGCAGCCTTCCTCGTTCATCGATGGAAGGTTCAGGAAACCGCCCTCGACCTTGTGGATGGATCCAGCCTTGCTCAGGGTTCCGTTAAGCGTTTCCATGATTTCTCCTTTGGATCTGGTGGGATTTCGGCAGAGCTGTGCCAGGGGACAGGTTGGCTGTTTGTCATCGCCCATTTACCGCCGGACGACGTCGGCTTGAAGGCCTTGGATCTGTGATGGGAGTCACGCCCTTGCCTGAATTACGTTGACATGAACGCCTGTACAAGTCAACCGTTCATGAAAAATTAATTGGATCTTTCGCATAAGGATTTCTTTGTCTTGAACCGTTGACTTGAACATCTGTTCCTGTCACAGTTGACCTCGCTGTGACCCGCATCATATTGGCGCGATGTGCCACGAATTCCCTTTGATTCTGCGGGGCAGTGGGCCACGCCTACGAAAGGGTGAGAACTTTGACAACAACCCCTGCGCTGCAGACCCGGACGCCGATGACGGAGGAGGTTATTGACCTCTGGCCGACTGAGTCCATGATTCCAATGAAGGCGGAGTGGCCGCGGTTGCGGTGCCGATTCATCAACTCCAAGCCGGTTGGCCGTTGGGCCGACTTCATTCTGTCCGAGTGGGAGTTGGAAGCCTGCGGCTGGGAGGATTTCCATCCCCACACCGAAACCAACGTCCTTCTTGCGGGCGAACTTTACGTTGAGAGTGAAGGCAAAACCGTCATCCTGAAGCCAGGCGACGCTGCCAGGGTCAACCCCGGGCAACTCGGCCGCTACTGGGCGCCGGTTTACGCCCATATGGTCACCATTTACGGTCCCAACCCTGAGGGCCTGGAGTCGGATTCCTTCCGTTACTTCGAACTCTAAACCACTCCGTATCCGGAGTAGGCGGCTACCAGCCGCGTTTACATCAACACCATTTCACGCATCCATGGACGCGATGCTGCGCAATTAACTGCATTCTGATCATCATTTGGAGCGACTCCATTCGGCATGCAGTGACATTGTCCTGCCTGCAAACATCCCGGTTTGCAGATTCCATTGCCATTCGAAGGAGAAATTAATGAGTCAAGACAGTTTGAACGGAGCCGACCATCTCAAACGGTCAATTGATTGGAAGCAAGGGCTGGCCATTTCGCTGGGCGTGCCGCTGCTGATCCTTCCCTCATTGGGCTACCTGCCCATGTACGTTTCCGCAGCGGCAGTTCTTATTTGGGGATTGTCCGTGATTCAGGGTTTCTTCCAGAACACCGCTTACGCGGAACTCGCCACCACCTTTCCCAAGGCTTCCGGCCTTCCTGGATTTGCGCAGCACGTTTTCCGTACCGAGAACCACAAGGGTCGGTTCGACAAAGGCCAGTTGATCGGCGGATTCAGTGCGTGGAGCTATTGGTTCGCGTGGAATCCGGTGCTGGCCATTTTTGCCATGCTGGTGGGCGGATACCTGCATGGATTGTTTCCGGCCCTGGCTGAAGCCTTCACCGAGTACCAGCTCTCCTTGCTCGCAGGTTTGGCCATCTTCGTTGTCCTGTCCGTGGTCAACTGGTTTGGCCTGAAGGACGGCGCGATTTTGGGGTACATCCTTGCTGCGGTCTCCTTGATCCCGCTGGTCATCCTGACGGTGGCTCCCTTTGCAACCGGGCACGTCGATTTCGGCCACATCAGCGGAAACTGGCTGCCGGCCGACTGGTCGTGGGACATGCACCACATCATGGTCCTCTTCGGGATTTTCGCCATCGCCCAGTGGAGTGCCTGTGGTTGGGAAACCGCCGCCATCTACGGCCCGGAGTACAAGAAGCCAGGAAAAGACGTACCGAAGGCGCTGTTCTTCTGCGGTGTCATCTGCTTCTTCTCGTATGTCCTGGTCCAAGCAGCCGTCATAGGCGTGCTGGGCGTTGACGGTGTGATGGCAGAACCGATCTCGCCCTTGATTCCCGTGGCGCAGGCCGTGTTTGGCGGCGTCGGGTCCGTGGTCACTATCATCATGTTGATTGCCGCCATGGTCCTGATCATCCAGACGGCCTACCTGGGCTCTTCGCGTGCCATGCACTCCATGTCCGCCGAGGGCAACCTGCCCAGGGTCTTCGGCAAGACGAACCGCCATGGAACTCCTTGGGTTGCCATGTTCTTCACCGCGGCCTTCAACGTGGCCCTTATCTCCCTGGGATCCATTCCGGCGATTCTCGCGGCGGCAGCCATCGGTTACACGTGCGCCAACGGAATCAGCTTGTTCGCTTACGTCAGGTC
Organism: Paenarthrobacter sp. NPDC058040; assembly: GCF_042885775.1. Classification (NCBI taxonomy): domain Bacteria; kingdom Bacillati; phylum Actinomycetota; class Actinomycetes; order Micrococcales; family Micrococcaceae; genus Paenarthrobacter; species Paenarthrobacter sp. NPDC058040. Next base: position 45,447 of record NZ_JBHVRN010000023.1, on the reverse strand, counting down.
CAAGCGAAACGCACAGTTCCTGCGCCTGGAACGCCCCTTCCGGGCACCCGGTGGTTGGAAGAACGTGGCCCTGTTCTTTGGGTTGTTCAACCTGCCCCTGTGCCTGGTGGGCGTCGTTTACCTGAACAGCCTCGAGATCGGTTGGGCCTCAACGTGGCTGGGATTCATTGCGTTGGCGCTCTACGTCCCCATCTGGTTCTTCACCCAGTATGAGCAGCGGCGCCACAAGAGGGCGGCTGCGGCTGTGCCCTCCGTGCCGGTGGAGGCACGTGGCGGCCTCGACGCCGAAACATCCGACGCTGAACTGATCGTGGAAACAGAGCCGCAGCGGGATGACGATTCCACGTTGAGCTACCGCTCGTAGGAGTCCCTAGACGCCAGCTTTGACCAAAAGGGCGTCGATCAACATGAAAAAGGTTGCACGATGGTCGGCTGCCTCGGGATCGGTGATGTATTGAATTGCAGCTCCGTCAAAGATCATCAGGAATGAACGCACCAACGTGTCAATGTCCATCCGGCAGTCCTCGGAATCATTGCCTGCAGCTTCGGACAGCAAGCTTCCGAGTTCAACCACGTACGCCGGATAAATCTTCGCGGCAACCTGGCTGGAGGCCCTGTTGCGTGTTGCCCACAGGATGAGTTCGAATTCCGCGAGCAAACTTTTGGGCTCTTCTTCAAGGGAACGCCAGTATCCGTCGGCCACCTGTTCCACGGTCTTGCGCAAGCCCAAATGCAGGGGAAGGTCGCGGGAAAAACGTCCCAGATTTTTCAACCAGGCCCCGGCTGCGGCCTCCATGAGAACATCTTTGTTGTCAAAGCAGTAATGTGCCGTAGCCAAGGGGGCATTTGCCTCCTTGGCTATGGCACGCATGGTTACCGATTGAACTCCCTCGCGCCGCATCAATTCCACGGTTGCGGCGATGAGCTGCTCTTTTCGTTCCTCAGAGGGTATTCGCACGGTTTCCTCCCTGCACACGGTGCGTCATTTCCTACAAGAGTATTCCGGAAATCATCCGCGAGCATCGACGGGGAGGGGCGGCGCGTGCCGCCCCTCCCTATGGGCTTGCTCAGGCTTCGATCTGGGGGACTTCCACCCAGGATTCCTTGGCCGCAGACTCGACGATTGCGTCATCGATCAGGGCAACCTGGTAGCCATCGGCGAAGTTGGGGCTGACGCTTCCGCCCTCTGCGATGGCCTTGAAGAAATCGTGGGCTTCGATGATCTTGGTCTCGCCATATCCGATGCCCAGCGCAGGGATGGGCCATAGGCCTTCGCCATACGGGTGTGCCGGTCCGGTGTAAACGGTCCGGAATCCGCGGCGGTCGGCCTGGTCCGAGGCGAAGGCCACCTGGAGTTCGTCACGTCGTTCGTAGTTGAAGACGATGCTGCCTTCGGTTCCGTGGATTTCGAACGTGATGTAGTTGTTCCTGCCGTGGGCGTTGCGGGTCGCCTCGATTGAGCCTACGGCACCGTTGGCGAAACGGATCATGGTCATGACTTCGTCATCGACGTCCACCGCGCCCTTGGGGCCCTCCCCGCCGCGTGCGTTTCCGAGCGAGTCGGCACTTCCGGTCTGGAGCGGCCGTTCGGGGATCCAAGTGGAAAGGACAGCGTTGACGGCGCTGAACTCCCCGACGAGATAGCGGGCCATGTCAATGACGTGGGTGGCGATGTCGCCGAGGGCGCCGGAGCCGGCGATCGACTTCTGGAAGCGCCAGGACAGCGGGGAGTTGGGGTCCGCGCTCCAGTCCTGGAGGTAGGTTCCGCGGAAGCTCAGGACCTGGCCGATTGCCCCCTCTTCGATGTACTTCTTGGCCAGCGCTACCGCGGGGGTCCTGCGGTAGTTGAAGGCAACCATGTGGACAATGTCCTTGTCCTTCACGGCGTCGTACATCGCCTTTGATTCCTCGCCGGTACGGGCCAGGGGCTTTTCGCAAATGATGTGCTTGCCTGCTTCGGCCGCGGCAATGGCGATCTCAGCATGGAGGTGGTTGGGGGTGGCGATGTCCACCACATGGATATCCGGATCCTCGATGATGCTCCGCCAGTCGGAGGTGGACTTTTCGAAGCCGAAGCGCCGGGCAGCTTCGGCCGCGAGGTCCTCGCTGGCTTCGGCGATGACTTTGCGGACGGGCAATGCCGGCGCCGGCCAGAAGAACATGGGCATCGCGCTGTAGGCCAGGGAATGGGCCTTGCCCATGAAGCCGCCGCCGATCAGGCCGACGTTGAGGTTCTGCATGTGAATACGGTTCCTTCCAAGGGATGACGGGTGCCGAATGTGGCTGCCCGTGGGTGAAAATGCGAGGTCAGAGGAGTTGCTCGAGGTATTTCTTGCTGATTTCCGCGGCAGCCTTCGGGTCGCCGTCGTAGTTGTCGAGTTCCACCATGAGCCAGCTGTCGTATCCGCTTTCGCGGATCGCGGCGATGATGTCCGGGAAGTCGAGTTCACCTTGGCCGACGGGGAGGAAGTTGAACGGGTCCTGCTGGAAGTCCTTGAGGTGGACATGCCGGATCCTGTCGGGGTACTTCCGGATGACTGCGGCCGGGTCTGCCCCGCCTGCTGCGAGGTGGGCGGTGTCAGGGCAGAACCCGATCCTGGTGAGCGGCATGAGCTTGTCCAGCTCGTCCGGGCTCTCCACGATGGTGCTCAGGTGCGGGTGGTAGCTCGCCGACAGGCCGAAGCTCTCCGCGATGTCCGCTACCCGGTCCAGGGCGTGGCCCAGGAGGTGGTAGTCCTGCTCTGTGGTTCCGGCTGCCCGGCGGGCGCCACCACCGACGACGAGGCGCTCCGCACCGAAGGTGGCTGCCAGTTCCGCAGCCTTGTGGATGCGGTGCATCTCATCCGGAAGGATGTCGGCGTAGATGAAGTTGGCTCCGGTATAGACGCTGACCAGCCCTACTCCGTTGTTATCCAGGAGCTCCTTCAGTTGTTCGGGCCGGTCGGCGTACTCCGCCAGGTTGCCGTCGAACATTTCCACGCCCTGGTAGCCGACGGAGGCGATGTCCTGGACGGCGTCCTGCATGGATCCGTGCGTCATGTAGAAAAGGTCCTTGACGCTGGTCACGCCTTGCGGGTGGCCGACGACGCCGCCCCAGGTGATGGAACAGTAACCAAGTTTCATTGCTTTTGCCTTTCAACTGCTGGGGAAGACTTGACGTATTCGAGGGCCCGTCCGGTTCCGGGAACTTCAACCCGTGACTGCCTGGCCGCGGAGGTCACCAGCGCATCGGTCAGGAGCGCGGCCCGGAGACCGTCTTGGAAGGTGGGCAGGCCCTCAGGTGTTTGGCCTTGGATGGCGGAGTAGGTATCCGCGACGAAGGCGTTGAAGCTGTCCTGGTATCCCTGCGGGTGGCCGGGAGGAAGTATTGCGTAGCGGCGGCCACCGGGAGTGGACAGCGTTTCCGGGCCGACGGGGACAGTTGAACTGGAATCGGTGCGCCCGATGTGCAGCGAGTCCGGCCGCTCCTGGTTGAAGCTGAACGACGCCTCGGTTCCATCGAAGGAGAACCACAAGCGGTTCTTCCTTCCCGGGCTCATCTGGCTTACCACCAATGAACCTGAGGCGCCTTGGTCGGTTTCGAACAGGAGCGTCGCACCGTCTTCCGTGGCCACCGGCGACACCCGGCCGCCGGTTTCCCGCTCCTCATACGCCCGGCTCGTGTGTGCCATGATCCGGGTGATGGTGTGCCCGGTGACAAACTCCATCAGGTCGCACCAGTGCACGCCGATGTCGCCGAAAGCCCTCGATGCGCCGCCGATTCCGGAGTCAACCCGCCAGTTCGTCGCTTCGGCACCGGCAAGCCAGTCCTGCAGGTAGGAGCCGTGCAGGAGCCACAGGCGCCCGGCTTCACCCCGGCCGATACGCTCCCGCGCTTCGCGGACTGCCGGATAGAAGCGGTAGACAAACGGGACAGCGGTGACGACGCCGGCCTCCCGGGCGCGCTCGGTCAGCTCGGTGGCGTCTTCGACGCTGGTGGCCAGGGGTTTTTCGCAAATGACTGCTTTGCCTGCGGCGATGGCCTTCCGTGCGAGGTCGGCGTGGGTGGCGTTGGGGGTGCAGATGTGGACGACGTCTACATCGTCACGCGCGATCAGCGCCTCAGGTGACGCTGCTGCGGTCCGGGCGCCGAAAGCTGGTGCCGCCGCTTCGGCGGAAGCCGGGCTGCTTCCGGCCACTGCGCTCACCGTGCCTCCGGCAGCGTGTACAGCGCGGGAATGGACGGTGCCCATGAAACCGGTGCCGATGATTCCGGCCCGTGGTTCGGATGCCATGGGTGCCTATTTCTTCCGGGCGAGGGCGACGGCCAGGATGATGATCGCTCCACGGACCACCTGCTGCTGGCTGCTGTCGAGTCCTGCAAGGATCAGGCCGTTGTTGATCAAGCCGATCAGCAGGGCGCCGAAGAGGGTGCCGATGATCGAGCCAAATCCGCCGAAGAGGCTGGTCCCGCCAAGAATGACTGCAGCAATGGCGGAAAGTTCGTCGCCAGCTCCCCACTGGAACCGGCCCGATTGGAGACGGCCGGCGTACAGCATGCCGGCGACGCTCGCCACCATGCCGGAAATGAGGAGCACCTGGAATTTGATGCGCTTGGTGTTGATGCCGGTGAACTCTGCGGCGTTGCGGTTACCGCCTGTGGCCAGGACCTGCCGTCCAAACCGGGTGCGGTTCAGCACCACGGCGCCGATTGCGACGAAGATTGCGCTCCAGAGGACAAGGCCTGGAATGGGACCGAAGTTTCCGGAGCCGAACAGCATGTTGAAGGTGTCGTCCAGGATGGGCTGCGGTGCGGAGGCAGTAATCCACTGGGCCAACCCGGCCGCGATGCCCAGCATGCCGAGGGTAACCAGGAAGGAGGGGATGCCGAGCAGGCTGACGAGAGCACCGTTGACGGAGCCGACCAGCAGCCCGACCGCGAGGCCGGCGAGGATGCCCGGGACCAGGCCCCATTGGGAGAGTGCCATGGCCGTGCAGACACTCGAGAGGCCGGCGACGGAGCCGACACTCAAGTCGATCTCCGCACAGGCGATCACATAGGTCATACCCACGGCGATGACTGTGATGGTTGCTGTCTGCCGGAAGATGTTCAGCAGGTTGTTCGGCGACAGGAAGCCCTGGTCGCGCAGAAGGACGGCGAAGAAGATGAAGACGACGACGAAGCCGATGTAGATGACATAGCGTCGCCAGTCGAGTTCTTTCAGGATGGTGCCGAAATTGCGGGAAGCCGTGGTTTCCCGGGGCGTGATCGTATTTGCCTTGCTCACTGTCAGACTCCCTGGACTGCAAGTTGGAGATATTCCTCGTCAGCGATGTCGCTGCGGGGTATGTCGCGGATGATGGAGCCGTCCTTGAGGACGAGGACGCGGTCGCTGACCGCGAGTAGTTCGGGGTACTCGGAGGAGATGACGATGACGGCCTTGCCTGCGTTGGCCAGTTCACGGATCGTGTCCAGGATTTCGCTCTTGGTGCCGATATCGACGCCGGCCGTCGGCTCGTCCAGGATCAGGATGTCCGGATCGTTGCCCAGCCATTTGGCGATGACCACTTTCTGCTGGTTGCCGCCGGAGAGGAGCCGCACTGGCCGGTGGGGATGGGCCACCTTCACGGCAAACTTCTTGATCAAGGACGAGGACAGTTCCTTGGCCTTGCCGCCATCCAGGAAGGGTCCACGCTGGATCTGGCCCAGGAGCGGCAGCAGCAGGTTGTCCTGGACGGAATGCTCCAAGACAAGGCCCTGCGCCCGGCGGTCCTCCGGTATGAGGGCAACGCCGGCAGCGATGGCTTGGCGCGGGGAAGATATGGTGACCTGTTTGCCCCGCAGCAGGATCTCGCCGCTGTCCACTCTGTCGATGCCGAAGAGCGCACGTGCAAGTTCGGTTCGTCCGCTGCCCATCAGGCCCGCCAAACCAAGGATTTCCCCGGGCCGGAGCGTGAAGGAAACATCGCGGACACGCGATCCCGCACTGAGCCTGCGGACTTCCAAGAGGGGTTCCCGGTCCATTGCCACGTCGCGGCTCTGGTAGGAGAGTTGGCCCTCGATCTTCTTGCCAACGATCCCTTCAACGATCTGCTCAGGGGTGACTCCCGTCAGCAGTTCGGTGAGGAGGTGCCGTCCATCCCGAAGGATGGTGATGCGATCGGCGAGCCTGTACACCTCGTCCATGCGGTGGGAGATGTAGATGATGGAGATGCCGCGCTGCTTGAGGCGGTCTATCAACTCGAAGAGTGCCTCGGATTCGTGCCGGGCGAGACTGGCGGTGGGCTCGTCCATGATCAGCACGGTGGCGTTCTGAGCCAAGGCCTTGGCGATCTCGGTCAGCTGCCAATATGCGGTGCCGAGCCGGGAGACTTCCGCCCGGGGATCGACGTCGACTTCCATCTCGGCAAAAACTTCCCTTGCCCGCTTCACCGCAGCACGATCGTCGATAAGCCCGCTTTGGTTGAGCGGTTCAACGCCCAGGAAGATGTTCTGGGCAACCGTGAGGCTCGGGACCAGGCTGAACTCCTGGAAAACCATGCCGATCCCGGCAGCCTTCGCATCCTGGATCGAGTTGATGGAGGCCGGCTTGCCTCCGATGAGGATCTGGCCGGAGTCTGTCTGGTAGACGCCCTGGAGTATCTTCATCAGCGTCGACTTACCGGCACCGTTACCGCCTGCCAGTGCGTGGACCTCACCTTGGCGGACCTCGAAGCTGACATCCTTCAGGACGGAAACGCCGTTGAATCCCTTGGAGATCGAGCGCATCTCGACGACATTGTCTGCGGTGTTCATTATTGCCCTTTCAGCGCGGTGCGGGGGTGGGTAGCCCCCGCGCCGTGGGGGTATGGCTACTTCTTGTAGGACTCTTGGATGTCCTTCGGGGCGTCCTCGTGGTAGACCTGCTTCCAGGCCTCCAGGACGTTGGAGTGGTCAACGGGAAGGGCGCTCAGGGCTACGTAGGCCGGTGCTTTCTTGCCGATGAGCGAGCCTGCTGCCAGGCGCGCCTCGGTGACACCCTGGTCGAACGGGACCTGCGCACCCAGGCCGACGACGAGTTCGTCCTTGGCCAGTGCTATGGCCACATTCTTGCCGAGGTCCTCGGTCGCGATCTTCAGGTCCTGGCGGCCTGCGGCACGGGCCGCAGCCATGACTCCCTCGGCCGGGACATCCCAAACGGCCCAGATGCCGGACAGGTCCGGGTACTTGCTGATCATGGCGTTCGCGGCCGCCTGCGCGTCACCGGCAAAGTCCGGGCCCGCAATGCCCTTCTCTTCCACGATCTGGATGTCCGGGTATTCCTTGGTGATGGTGTCCTTGAAACCTTCGTGGCGCTGCTTGGTGACGAAGAAGTCGGCTTGGTGGAACACCAGCCCGATCTTTCCCTTGCCGCCCAGGGCTTTGGCCATCTGGTGGGCGGAGACGACGCCGTTGCCGTAGTTGTCCGCAGAGACCACCGAGACGTAGTCCGTGCCGGCGGTCAACCCCTGCGGAACGTTGTCCATGAAGACGAGTTTTGCGCCGGCGGCGGAAGCCTTCTTGTAGGCGGATGCGGTGGCCACCGGATCCGTGGGAATGGACACGATGATGTCCGGGTCCTGGGTCATCACCGTTTCGATGTCCGAGACCTGCTTGTCAGGCTTGAAGTTTGCATCCGTTGTGGCGATGACCTTGATGCCCAGTTTCTCGAATTCGCTCTTCAGGCCGTTCACCTGGGCGGTGGCCCAGTCATTGCCGCCGTAGTGCATCACGATCGCGGCCTTGGCGTTGAGTCCCTTGATCTTTTCGATCTCTTCGGGGGTCAGGTCCGCTACGGAAGCAGGCGAGGGGGTTTCGCCATTTGGGCCCTTGCTCAGTACTTGGCCCTTGATCTTCTCCAGGGCCTGTTGGGCTTTCTCGGAAACGCCTGCGTCGGGAGCGTTCGACGAGGCCGTGGTCGAACTGCTGCAGGAAGCGACGGTGAGAGTCAGTGCGGCGGCCAAGGCCATGAGGGGAAGCCTGCGGATCATCATTGTTCTCCAGTGCTTTGGGGGGATGGGTGGTTGGGGTGGATCAGGCCCCTGGCGCTCTCCGTAAACGCTAACGCCATACCGTAAACGTTTACGGAAAGGATCGTAAACGTTTACGATCGGAGGTGTCAAACCTCACATATAAGAATTTCCATGGGCGTTGGCAGCAGTTGCCCAACGTAGGATTAGGACGCACGGGGTCCGTGGCCGCTTCGGCGCGGACGGCGTAAGACAGGAGAAAGCATGGCAGGCGCTGCAGCCCCACGCGGGGAGACGGGACGGCGTCCGGAGACCTTGCGACGGAAGCCAACCATTAACGACGTCGCGCGCGTCGCCGGGGTCTCCTTTGGGACAGTTTCCAGGGTTCTCAACGATGCACCGGATGTCAGTGCGACAACCCGCCAGCGCGTCCTGGAAGTCATTCAGGACATCGGTTACCGCCGGAACCGGGCGGCAACGGCATTGGTCACGAGCCGCTCGACATCCATCGGAATACTTGCGGCCGGTTCACCCAGGTTCGGCCCAGTCGGAACCCTCATGGCCCTTGAAAACGTGGCCAGGAGAAAGGGTTACGCCATCACCGTCATCAGTGTGGAACACCCTTACACGGAGTCCGTGCAGTCCGCTCTGGACACCCTCGATGACATCGGCGTAGGCGGGATCATCGTTATCGCCCCGGTGGTTGATATGGCCGAGGCCGTCTGGAAGGCATCCTGCCGCGTGCCGGTGGAGATGATCGCGGCAGGTGCCTCATCGACGCCGAAGGTCTTTACCTACTCCGAGAACCAGGAACTCGGTGCACGCCTGGCAACCCAGCACCTGATTGATTTGGGCCATCAGGACATCGCCCACATCGCGGGGTCCATGGACTGGTTCGACGGGCGGGTCCGCAAGCGCGGCTGGGAAGCTGCGCTCCGGGATGCGGGGCTTGCGCCGGGTCTTTGCCTCGAGGGCGACTGGAGTCCTGGCTGGGCTTATGAAACCGGACTGCAGTTGGTCCGCGAGGACAAGGTTCCGCAGGCGATCTTCGCCGCCAGCGACCACACTGCCCTTGGACTCATCCGCGCGTTCGCCGAGAACGGCGTCCGCGTCCCGGACGATGTGAGTGTGGTTGGTTTTGACGACATTGAAGGCTCGGACTATTTCCTGCCCCCACTGACCACCGTGCGGCAGGACTTTACGGCGCTGGCCCTGATGAGCATGGAGGTGCTCATCGGTGCGATGGAGGGGCGGGAGGTGGATCGAACTCCCATCGCCCCGACCCTCATTGTCCGCAGCAGCGCTGCTCCTGCAAACCTTTCAAAAGCGCACCAAGGATGAAATGCTGCCTTAAATGCCTGTGTGCTGATCTTGACGCGGGTTCCTGCTGGCTCGACTCGGGGAGCACGAATGAACGGTCGGATCCTCTCAGCCCGCCGCGCCCTGGTCAGCGTGGGGTTCGGGGTGGTGGCTGGCACTGTGGCAGGACTGGCGGTATCGCCCGCCCTTGCGCCCCTGACTGCGTGGTGCACCGCCGGTGTCATCGCCCTGGTATGGGCTTGGCGGATCTGTTGGCGGCAGGACCCGGCAGGGACTGAACACATCGCGCGTGAGGAGTCGGCCTCCCGCCTGACCGACAATGCAATCGTTGTGGCCTGCATAGCGAGCATCGCCGCCGTGGCAGTTGCGTTGATCCAGTCAAAAAACCAAAGCGATGATCCGGCTTCCATCGCTTTGGTCATCCTGGGGGTGCTCGGCACGATTGTTGCCTGGGCGTTGGTCAACACGGTCTATGCCTTGAAGTATGCCCGCGTCTATTACGTGGATCGCGACGGGGGCGGCTTTGACGACAAGCGCGGCAGGAAACCGGCGTACAGCGACTTCGCGTACTTCGCCTTCACCGTGGGGATGACCTATGCTCCGCCTGAAGTCGAGACGGGCAGTACCGAGATCCGGCGCAAAGCCCTCCTGCATGCGCTCTTGTCATACTTCTTTGGCACTGTCCTGATCGCGGTCTCCATCAACGCGGTCACGAACCTGGGTCAAGGATGACGCAACAGGTGCCACCAACAAGAGCTGGTGGCACCTGTACGCTCAAGCGCTGAAGGGATTTGTCAGGCTCCCCTGCGTTTCCGCAATCCGCGGATCAGGACGGCGGTGATGCCTCCTGCCGCCAGGAGCCAAGGGCCCCCGACAAGGATGGGATCCATCCACTGGTGGTTGATGTCGGCGCGCTTTTGCCCCACCCGGGAACTGACCCCTCCGCGGGAGAACTCGCTGAGCACCCCCGTCTCGGTAATGGGGTTGTCCGGCCGGAGCGTAGCGAGCGAGCGGAGGTGGTGCTCCCAGGCGTCCACCCTGTCTGCTGCGACCAGCAGCAGCCAGTGCGCGGCCCGGCCCTCGCTGTACTTGTAGGCGTACTTCCGGATGGCGCCCGAGACCCCGGCCGGAGGGGTCGACGTTCCGAAAACGGGAGGCAGGAAGGCGTGTTCCACCGACCTTTCGCGGGGCCATTTCTCGGGCTGGCGTTCGGGGAAGTCCCAGTGCGCGCCCGTCTCGATGCCGGGTTGTTCGCGGGGGTAGGAGGGGCGGTCGGCGGGGTCGAGGTCTGCGCCCCACCCCGGGATCCGGGCCCGCAAAGCCTCCGCGGACTCCTTCAAGCCAGTCTTGCTGGCAACGTATGGTGTGGCTGTTTCAGGCAAGGTGTGCTTCCCTTCAGGACTGGCCGGCGACAACCAGCGGCTTGATGATGTTGTCCAGCTTGGCGGAGAACATGTGGTAGCCCTCGGCGATGTGTTCAAGCGGAATGCGGTGGGTCACAATGTCGCTCGGCTTCAAGTACCCGTTGCGGATGTGCTCGAAGAGCCGGGGCCATTGCCGCTTCACCGGACACTGGTTCATGCGCAGGGTCAGGCCTTTGTTCATGGCGTCGCCGAACTTCACAGCGCTGAAGATCGGACCATAAGCGCCCACCACGGATACCGTGCCACCCTTCCTCACGGAGTCGATGGCCCAGTTCAGGGCTACGGGGGAGCCGCCCTGCAGCTTGAATTTGCTGCTGGTGACGTGCTGCAGGAAGTTTCCGTCGGCTTCGGCCCCCACGGCGTCAATGACGACGTCGGCACCCAGGAAGTCGGTTTCCTTCTTGAGGTGCACCACAATGTCGCCGTACTCGGTGAAGTTGTAGGTTTCGGCATGGGCAAAGCTGCGTGCTTTCTCCAATCTGTACTCCAGGTGGTCGATCACGATCACCCGTCCGGCGCCCATCAGCCAGGACGACTTGGCGGCGAAGAGACCCACGGGGCCGGCGCCGAACACCACTACGGTATCGCCCTCCACGATGTCCCCCAGCTGGGCGCCGAAGTAGCCGGTGGGCAGGGCGTCGGTGAGCAGTACCGCGTCCTCTTCGTCCATCCATTCGGGAATCTTTGAAGGCCCGACGTCGGCGAACGGTACGCGGACGAACTCCGCCTGGCCGCCGTCGTAACCACCGCAGGTGTGTGAGTAGCCATAAATGCCGCCCACCGCCGTCGCGTTCGGATTCACGTTATGGCAGTTCGAGTACAGGCCCCGGGAGCAGAAGTAGCAAGAGCCGCAGTACACGTTGAACGGCACCATGACCCGGTCGCCAACCGCCAGGTTCTGCACGGACGAGCCCACCTCGTGGACGGTGCCCACGAACTCGTGACCGAAGGTCATGCCAACCCGGGTATCCGGCATCATGCCGTGATACAGGTGCAGGTCCGAGCCGCAAATGGCGCCTGCACTGACTTGGACGATCGCATCGTTCGGATGCTCGATTTTTGGAATGTCCTTCTCCTCGACCCTGACTTTGTAGGGGCCGCGATAGACCATTGCGCGCATCAGTACCTCCCCTCAGACGCCGGCTGGGTGCAGGACGACCTTCGTCCAGCCGTCTTCGCGACTGTCGAAGTTCCGGTAGCCGTCGGGAGCCTCGTCAAGGGTCAACTCGTGGCTGACGATGAAGGAGGGGGTGGCCTTTCCGCCGGCGACGAGGTCGCGGAGGGCGCGGTTGTATTTCTTGACGGGACACTGGCCCGAGCCCATTGTCTGGCCCTTGAACCAGTAGTTTCCGTAGTCGAAGGCAACCTGGCCTTGCTTCTCGAGTTCGTCGGGGGAACCTGGATCCTGCGGCAGGAAGACGCCCACTACGCCCAGTCCGCCCACAAAACGGACGGAGTCGACGAGCCTGTTCAGGGTTTGGTTGGGATGTTCGTTGCCTTCGGGATCGTGGGCCTGGTAGCCAACGCATTCGCAGCCCCTGTCAGCGCCAAATCCCATGGTCTGGTCCTTGACGAACTCCACAGGGTCCACTTCGGCGTCATTGACGGGAATAGCGCCGATCTGTTCTGCCAGCTTCAGTCTGTCCTTCTGGCGGTCCACCACCATGACTTTGCCGGCACCTTTGATGACGGCAGAGTAGGCGGCCATGAGTCCCACCGGTCCACCGCCGTAAATGACCACGGAGTCACCGGGGTATACGCCGGCCAGTTCGGTTGCGTGCCAGCCCGTGGGGAAGATGTCCGCCAGCATGACGTAGTCGAGTTCTTTCTCCACGGCGTCCTCACCGAGTCGCAGGCAGTTGAAGTCGCCATATGGAACCCTGAGGTACTCGGCTTGTCCACCCTGGTAAGGGCCCATGTCCGCGAAGCCGTAGGCCGCTCCGGCAAGCTTTGGCTCGGGTTGCATCGTCAGGCAGTAGTTGGTGAAGCCCCGCTCGCAGTTCTTGCAGAATCCGCAGGCGATGTTGAAGGGCAGGACCACACGCTCGCCCACTTTGACTTTGCTCACCGCGGGGCCGGTCTCCACCACCTCCCCCAGGTTTTCGTGGCCGAAGGAGCGCCCGGGTTCAAAGCTCGTCCGGCCCTCGTACATGTGGAGATCTGAACCGCAAATATTGGCCGAGGTGATCCTCACCAATACATCGGCCGGGTGTTCGATTTTGGCATCGGGTATTTCCTCGACGCTGACATCGTTTGGTCCTTTGTAAACTACTGCCTTCACTGTTCCGCTCTCTTCCTTGGTTTATCCCAAGGGCCCTGCGTGGCATCCACGAAGCTGTTTGGAGGCGCGCGCCATCAGGCCGCGAAGGAATGTGATACGTAGAAGACCTCGGGTGCCCGGAGGGGCGTGAGGCCCAGGATTCAAGACGACTGGCTGCCCCGGCAGATTCCCGGTTGCCCAGCCTGTTTACAAGGTGAAACCGATCAAGTCTTAATACTAAGGAACCTTATTAACGATGTCGAGGGGTTAGGCCAATGGATCCGGCGCGACCCCCATCGGTCGCCGGCAAAATCTTCCCAGGAGCCCCTGAAGCTGCTGGTTGATGGTCGCCGGCTGGACCGATGGGAGCCGTCAACACGGCTGTCACCGATGCGTTGCCAGTGGCCCCTCAGGCCGATGCAGCGGGGAAGCGCTCCCAAGCCCGGTGGGTTGCCAAAAGACCCGTCAGCTCCTCCACCAAGGCCCCCACATCCGTCCCGGATACGATCCCGGGTGCATCCTGCGGGACGCCTGCTGCGGCCAAGGCCGGTGCGGCGCCGTCCAGCGAGGCAATGGCCTTGGCGTGGCGGAAAGCCTCTCCAAGCAGCAGTCCCGCCCGCGGGTCGAAGGCGACGCCGGGAGCGCCGGCCTTTGCGTCGAGTCCCGGTACGGCATCGGGGGCCGGAGCGGCCGCAGTCGCGACGATAACGGCGTCGAACTCTGTTGAGCGTGCGGTGAGATAGGTACGCTGCACGGGGACCCCGCCGTCGTCCTCTGATCCCAGGAAGCCACCTTCCGGAGCGATGACCAGCGGCACAATGCCCTTTGCGTCCAAAGCCTTCCGCGCTGCGGCCACGGCGGTAAGGTCGCTGTCCTCACCGGCCAGAATCCCTACGATCCGTCCGGCAACAGGCCATGTCTTCCCCACTTGTGAGAGGGCCGGGCTCGGCGCGGCCTCCGGAACGTCCACAGTCGCGGACGGTGCCGGAAGGCCAAGGCCCTTGGCCACCGCTGCGCACAAGCCGGCGTCCACGTTGGCCAAAGCTGCGAGCTGGCGTTCGCGGATGGACTTTTCGTAGCACTTGCCGAGCTCAAAAGTGTAGGCCTGGATCACGTGGTCCTGCTCGATCGGGCTCAGGCTGCGGAAGAAGAGCCCCACCTGGCTGTAGTGGTCGTCAAACGAAGCCGGGTTTCGGCGCTCCTTGAGCGATGCGGCGAGTTCCTCCGGGACGTCTATGAACGCACCCACGTCCTGGCCCGCGTGGAACGGGCAGCCGCCGTCGAGGGAGTTCGGGTGGTACGGAGCGACTCCGCTGTGGTCCGCCTGCTGGTGCATCCCATCGCGCAGCATGTCGTTGACCGGAGCCTGCGGCCGGTTGATGGGGATTTGGCCAAAGTTCGGGCCGCCCAGCCGCGAGATCTGGGTATCCAGGTACGAGAAGAGGCGGACCTGCAGCAGTGGATCATTGGTGACGTCGATCCCGGGGACCAAGTGACCGGGATGGAATGCCACCTGCTCGGTTTCGGCGAAGTAGTTGGTGGGATTGGCGTTGAGGGTCATGATGCCAATGGGCTGGACTGGTGCGAGTTCCTCCGGTACGAACTTGGTGGGATCCAGGAGGTCGATCCCCTCGAACATCTGGTCCTCGGTGTCCGGGAAGGTCTGGACTCCCAGCTCCCACTCCGGATAAGCGCCGGCCTCGATGGCGTCGGCCAGGTCGCGGCGGTGGAAGTCGGGGTCCATGCCGTTGATGATCTGGGCTTCTTCCCAAACCAGCGAGTGGACGCCCTGCTTTGGCTTCCAGTGGAACTTCACCAAAGTGGTGCGGCCCTCGGCGTTGACGAAGCGGAAGGTGTGGACCCCGAAGCCTTCCATGGTCCGGTAGGAGCGGGGGATTCCACGATCGGACATGTTCCACATGGTGTGGGCCTGGGCCTCGGTGTGGAGGGATACGAAGTCCCAGAAGGTGTCGTGGGCACTCTGGGCCTGCGGGATCTCGCGGTCCGGGTGGGGTTTGGCTGCGTGCACGACGTCGGGGAACTTGATGCCGTCCTGGATGAAGAAGACAGGGATGTTGTTTCCCACCAGGTCGTAGGTGCCCTCGTCGGTATAGAACTTCGTCGAGAAGCCGCGGGTATCGCGCACCGTGTCGGCCGAACCGCGGGAGCCGAGGACGGTGGAGAAACGGACGAAAACCGGAGTCTCAACATCTTTCGCCAGGAACCCTGCCCGCGTGATGTTGGCTGCGGTGCCATAGGAACGGAACACCCCATGGGCTCCAGCTCCGCGAGCGTGAACCACACGCTCCGGAATGCGCTCGTGGTCGAAGTGGGTGATCTTTTCCCGCAGATGGTGATCCTGCAACAGGATGGGGCCGCGGGAACCTGCCTTCAGCGAGTGGTCGGTGTCGCGAAGGCGGAGCCCCTGGGCGGTTGTCAGGTAGGGGCCGGACTGTGCTCGCGAGGTGTCCGGCGCTCCAGTGGGGGTTCCCGTCGGGGAAACCGCCTCAGGTCCGCGCTGATCCGGCTTGGGCGGCAGGGGCTCCCTGGGTGTTGTCGGTTGTTCCAGGCTCGCCGGCTCGCTTCCCGGTACGCCGGGAATGTCGATGCTGTTCTTCTTTTCCGCCATTTTGAATTTCTCCTCAGGATGCGTGAAACCAGCAGTGTTCGACGGATGGTCGAAATGCTAAGCATACTTAGCTTGCTCTGCACCCTAGGGAAAAAGCGGCGGCACTACAAATTCGGGAATGGGAATACTCGGGGAGTTGGCGTCCGGCGTTGCAGGTCTACGATGTCCGGGTCCGGCAGGGACGGGCTCTTGTGGTGCCCAGCGATCACTGCGAGACTGGGCTGCATCGCGCCGCTCCCTCGATGGGTTGAGGAGGTGCCACGAGGCCAGACCCGTCCGCAGTATTCCGCCGCAGTACTGTTTCAAGGAGGCTCGCCATGAAAACTGTCATGCTGTATGAGATCCGCCAGATCAGGCCCGGTGAGGGCGCATGATTGAGGTTGCATTGTCGGTGATCTTGAAGGCCAAGCCCGGCAAGGAGAAGGACGTCGCGGATTTCCTCCGCAGTGCACGCTCCATCGTTGAGCAGGAGGAGGGTACACGCGCCTGGTTCGCCCTGCAGTTCGACGAATCGACATTCGGAGTCTTCGATGTGTTCCCGGACGACGACGCCCGCAAGGCCCACCTCGCAGGGGGTGTCGGGCAAGCACTTGCCGCCCAAGGAGCAGAGCTGTTCAGCGTGGAGCCCGCCATACAAAACGTCGACGTGCTCGCATACAAGCTGCCGGGCGAAACCAGCTAGGGGTAGCGGAGCTTCCTCATCCAAAGGCGGAGGAGCACAGGGTGACACGTTCGGATACCAGCCGTGCCGAGGGGTTCAGTGACGCCGTTATCGCAATCGTCATCACCCTCCTGGTGCTTGAGCTCCAGCCCCCGGAGAGCGAACCCGGGGCCCTGCTGGCCGGTTTGCTGGGCCAGTGGCCAACCTATCTGGCGTACGCGGCCTCATACATCTACTTGGCCGTGATCTGGCTTAACCACAAGTCCGCCTTCTTGCGCATCCGCGAGATGGACGTGGGCCTGCAGTGGGCCAACCTTGGAATCCTCGCGACGCTCGCGCTTATACCTTGGCCCACAGCGGTAATCGTCGATACGGCCAAGACGGGCAATCTGGCCGACGAACGGGTCGCCGTCGCTCTGTATGCGGTCATCGGAGCGCTGTTGTGCCTGTCATGGCTGGTCTTCTTCTCGCACCTGGCGCGGCATCCCGAGCTCACTGAGGAAGAGGTGGAGGACTCCTACTTCGCACGCGAGAGGCCCCGTGCAGTTACGGGGGTGGTGTTGTACCTCGCGGCAGGAGCGGCAGGTGTCCTGATCCATCCACTTGTGGCGTCGGTGATTTTCGTGATCCTGCCCGTTTTCTACGGCATCACCAGCCACGGCGTGGAACACCGTCCAGCCTTCCTCCGACGTCTATAGGCCAAGAGGGAAGCGAATCGGGCGAAGCTGGCCGGGCCCACTGCACCGCGGCCGTCGATGTCGGGAAGGCCAGCGTCCAGCGTGATGAGGTCGGGTTGGAGGGTCTCCATTTCCCGGAGTGCGGCAGAACCAGTTGTGTGAAGGCGGGTATGGAAGCCTTCCTTTATCAGGATGCTTTCGATGAGTTGGCCTATATCGTGGTCATCCTCGACAATGAGGCACGTCCGCCGCGCAGGAGCCTCATTCATGACGGGTTCTTGGGGTGTAGCTGCGCTGCGGGGAATGAAGTGCGCATGGGAGCTCTGCTCTGGGATGGACTTTTCCTGGACCGGCTCTCGTGCTCGTAGACGCGGATCATCATCCGTGAAAATCTCGAAGCCTGCGGTCCAGCGCCCCTGCTGCTAAAGACGATTCCATCATTGCGGAACCTACACCTTTCTGCCACCCCTGGCACGAAAGTTCCGCAATTAAGCCCCGTACTCCTCATCCGTCACGTGTTCCAGCCACGTTACTACTTGTCCGTTCCCATCTGCCTCCTGCATGGCGACGTGTGCCATGAACCTGTCCGGCGTTGCCCCGTGCCAGTGCTCCTCACCGGGCTCGATATATACGACGTCGCCCGGCCGGATCTCCTGCACGTCCCCGCCGCGCCGGGCAACCAGCCCGACCCCGTCCGTGACATAAAGGGTCTGGCCTTTGGGATGGTGGTGCCAGGCGGTGCGGGCGCCGGGAGCGAACCGGACGTGCGCGCAGCCGATGGCAGTCTGTTCGTCAGGCGTGCGGATGGTGTCCACGTGCACGGTTCCCGTGAACCATTCCGCGGGGCCGGCGCCTGTCCGTCCGCCGCTCTTGGTGTATTTCATGCGTTCCTCCTCGGGGGATTACGTACTGGGGATTCCTTAACGGGGCTACGGCCGCAGCAGGACCTTGATGGCCCGGCGTTCGTCCATGGCTTTGTAGGCCTCGGCGGCTTCGTCGAGCGGAAGCTCCAGGTCGAAGACCTTCCCTGGGTCGATCTCACCGCGAAGGATGAGGTCGATCAGTTCGGGCAGATAGTCGCGGACGGGCGCTGGGCCGCCGTGGAGGTGGACGTGGGAAGAGAACAACTCGCGGCCAGGGATTTCCACGCCGTGGGAGACGCCAACGAAGCCCACGTGCCCGCCGCGCCGGGTGGCGCGGATGGCCTGCATCATGGATTCCTGGGTGCCAACAGCCTCGATCACGGAGTGTGCGCCCAGGCCGTTGGTGAGTGATTTGATCTTCTCCACTCCCTCGTCACCGCGTTCCTCAACAATGTCCGTCGCGCCGTATTCGCGGGCCAGGGCTTGGCGTGAGGCGTGGCGGGACATGGCGATGATGCGTTCGGCGCCCATGTGTTTGGCGGCCAGGACCGCAAGAAGTCCGACGGCGCCGTCGCCCACCACCGCTACGGTCTTGCCGGGGCCGACTTCGGCGGCCTTCGCACCGAACCAGCCGGTTCCCAGGACGTCGGAAGCCGCAAGCAGCGAGGCGACCTTGCCGGCGTCGGGCATTTCCGGGGTGGCCACCAGTGTGCCGTCCGCGAGCGGGACGCGCAGGTACTCGGCCTGGGCGCTGCCGACGCCTTCGCGATGGATGCAGCCGGACTGGTAACCGGACAAGCAGATTTCGCAGGTGTTATCCGAGGCGTAGAAAGAGCCCACCACGAACTGCCCAGGCCGCACGTTGGCGACGGCATCCCCGACTTCCTCGACGATCCCGACGTACTCGTGCCCCATGGGCCGGGGCTCGTCGATGGTGTCGGCTCCGCGATAAGACCATAGGTCCGAACCGCACACGCAGGCTGCCACGAGCTTGATGACCGCGTCGGTGGGTTCCTGGATGGTTGGCTTTTCCCGTTCTTCCACCCGGACATCGCCCGGTGCATGGATGATTGTTGCGCGCATCAGCACATCTCCGTTTCCCTAGGTTCCCTCTACTAAACCCTGCGCGACGAAAGTTAGCGAGGGTACAGCCTGTACGGGTTATGGCAGTACCTCCCAGCGGCCCTCGCGCGACGCCTAGGCTGAGGTGCGTGGCAAGAATTCTGATTACCGGTTCCAGCGACGGCCTCGGCCGTGGGGCTGCCGAAGAAATGCTCGACGGCGGCCATTCAGTGGTGGTGCACGTCCGCACCGAAGCGCGGCTCACCGCCGTCGAGGATCTGCTCGACCGCGGCGCGCAGGCGGTTGTTGGCGATCTTGCCGACCTCGACCAGGTTCGCGGCGTGGCCCGGCAGGCCAACGAGCTGGGCGGCTTCGATGCCGTCATCCACAACGCGGGCGTCCTGGACGGGCCATCGGTATTGCCGGTGAACGTCGTGGCACCGTACGTACTGACCGCCGAAATGGCGCGGCCGCAGCGGCTGGTCTACCTCAGCAGCGGCATGCATCGCGGCGGCCACGCGGACCTGCGCGGGATTGATTGGAGTGGAGCAACGGCGTCGCGCTCGTACTCGGACAGCAAGCTTTTCGTCACGACCCTCATGGCTGCCGTGGCCAGGCTGTGGCCGGGCGTTTCCGCTCATGCGGTGGATCCGGGATGGGTGCCCACCCGCATGGGAGGAGCCGGCGCCCCCGACGATCTTCGGCTGGGACACCTCACGCAAGCCTGGCTTGCAGCCGGCTCAGGGCCGGAAACGCAGGGGATCGGCCAGTACTGGTACCACCGGAAAACCCGGGAACCGCACCCGTCTGTCCACGATCATCGCTTCCAGGACGCGCTGCTTGCCTCACTGTCCGACTACGCGGGAAGCACCATCCGTTGAACCACGACGCCGGATGGTCACCTTGGCGGCCATCCGCCGTCGGGCGTTTCTAGCCGATCCGGGACTCGTCCGTGAGCCGGTGGAACCACCGGTCGTGATAGACCAGCGGGTCTGCTGTGCCGGGTTGGCCGTGGATCGCCAGTACCTCGGCGGCCAACAGGATGGACGTACCTACCGGCACGCGGTGCGTGATCCGGCAACGCAACGCCCATGGTGCTGCCCGGAGCAGCGGCTCACCCGTGGGCAGTGTGGCCCAGTCCATGGCAGTGGTGAAGCGCTCCGTGCCTGGCTTGGAGAAGGTCTTCACCAAGTCCAACTGTCCGGCATCCATCATGTGGACCAGGACCGTTTCGGCCTGGATCAGCTGCTCGGCGGACCTGCTGCCGGACAGGGAGAAGGAAAGCGCCGGCGGCTCGGCGGACACCGACGCTACGGAGGACGCGGTGAGCCCCACAGGCCCCACTTCACTGGCCGCGGTCACTATGGCAACGCCGGCGGGATGGGAGCGGAAAGCGCTGCGGAAAAGGTGGTGTGTGGTGTCGGCCGGGGCGCTGGAGAGGGGCATAACCTTTGCTTTCGTTGCGGGCCCTGGATTTTCGGGGCCGTTACCACCCTAAAACCTCAACATTTGTTGAGGTCCAATCCTAGGCGGGCGTTGGTTCCCGGCGCCATGCCGTCCCGCATTCCGGAACTCATGCATCCACGGTTGACGATTCCTTTCGTCCTGTATTGGGAAGGAGGAGGAGGCACACAATGCTGATGGCGGCCGTCACGGCCAGATAGAGGGCTACTGGATCAGTGCTTTTCCCATTGGCCGCAAAGAGCGCTGTGGCAATGACCGGCGCAAGCCCTCCGCCGAGCACATTGCCCACTTGGTAGCCCAGGGAAATTCCGCTGTAGCGCACACCTGTACCGAAGAGTTCGGCGAAGAAGGCGGCCATGGGAGCGTGGATCGCGGCGGAGCCGCTGTAGGCGACGACTATTGCGATGAGGATGACGCTGGAATTCCCGGTGCGGACAAGCGGGAACAGGGCGAAGGCAAAGATGACCAGGAAAGCCCCACCAAGAAGCATCACCGGCTTGCGGCCTATCCGGTCGGACAAGGCCGCCCAAGCAGGTACCGTCACAACCTGCAGAAGCAGGCCCAGCATCGAAGCATTGAGAAGCAACGTCCGTGGCAGCGCCAACTCCTGCGTGCCGTAGCTGAGGAGGAAGGTGAAGACGATGTACACGAAGGTCGAGTAGCCGATGAGTGCTCCGGTGGACAGCAGGATCGCCCTTGGCTGGTCACGGATGACCTGGACGATGGGCAGTTTTGCCGGTTTCGCGGCTTTGGCCTCCAGGAACGCTGGTGTCTCCTCAATGCCGAACCGGACCAGCAGCCCAATGGCGCCGATGACGATGCTTGCGAGGAAGGGCATCCGCCAACCCCAACTCATGAATTCTTCCTTCGGCAGACCGCCAAGCAGCGCGAAGGCTCCGGTCGCCAGCAGTGCGCCGATGGACACGCCAAGGACTGTCCAACTCCCGTAGAACCCTTTCTTCCCGGAAGGCGCGTGTTCAATCGCGATCAGTGCGGCACCTGCGAATTCGCCGCCTGCCGCGAATCCTTGAATGAGGCGGAGGAGCACTAAAGCTATGGGCGCCCAGATGCCGATCTGGGCGTAGGTAGGAAGTGCGCCGATGAGAACAGTGCAGGCACCCATGACGATGAGGGTGAGGAGCAGCATTTTCTTGCGCCCCAGCTTGTCGCCGAAATGCCCAATAACGATTCCACCCAAAGGACGTGCGATGAAGCCTGTTGCAAACGTCGCCAGAGACAACAGTGTGCCGATAAGTGGGTCCGTGGCGGGAAAGAAGACCACGTTGAAGACAGTGGATGCCGCGATGGCATAGGCCAGGAAGTCGTAGTATTCGATCGCTGTACCGGCGCATGACGCAGTGGCCAGTTTGACGAGTGATGGGCGGGATTCCGGTTTGTGGTCCGGCGCAGCCTCGTGGGAGATCATTTCCTTCACAGTTCACCTCGTTGTTTGTTAGGCGCCCGCGGCGTCATTGCCGGGGCGGAGTGGATAGTGACTAACCGAAGACCAGTCCGGGTCGCTGTTCCATGGCTTGTTGCAGGCTTCCCAGGACGGAGCCGGCCATTTCCGTGCCGGAGACGCCTTTCATCGGCTGCTCCTTGATGATGTTGAGACGTGATCCGTCGGCTCCTGCGGCGCTCGTTTCCAGGCGCCCCACGGTTGCATCGGGATCGCTGACCAGCCGGGCGCGGCAATGGTCCAGTCCCACCGTTGCCAGCGCATAGGTCACCATGGCGTTGACATTCCTTGGGTACAGGGCAACGATTCCCCGCACCGGCCCGTCGTAGAGGACCGTCCGCCTGTCCGCCTGCTCAGGTGCCGGCTCAAGGCTGGAAGGGGACTTCACAAATTCGATGGTGGCTGAGTCCCATTGCTGGGAGAGATGGCTTTCAACACCCACCAGCGCTCCGTGTGGCAGTATCAATCTGGTCCCGTGCTCTGCTGCCGTTTCAGCGAGGGCCAGCCGGACGTCGTCGTCTACCAGGGCGCCGCACGACAGGACCATGAGGTCCGATGTCCTGAGGATCCGCGCCCCGTATTCCTTGACCACTTCCGGATGGGCGGCCTCAACCACTAAGTCGGTTTCGCGGAGTTCATCATTGGTTGCCCGTGTGGTTGTGGCGATGCCGGAGCCGAGAGAACGCCCCTGAACGAAGGTCAGCTGGTGGCTCGCCGTTTGCAGAACATAAGACGCAATGCTGGTTGCTATTCCGCCGCCGCCAAGTACGCCGATTCGCGCCACAACCACTCCTGATCATTGATGGGTTTGCCGTCCGATGATGGCCGGTGTTGATCAATGTAGCTGGACGCTCCGCATGAAGGAATAGTTTGGAATAGTATTCCTTTATGCGGAATTTTGGGATGATGATCCTATGAGCGACACCTTGCAGTCTGTCCAGCAGGCCCTTCGGATCCTCGACACGCTTCAAACCAGGTCAGAGCTGGGCGTTACTGACGTGGCCCAGGAACTCGGGTGTGCCATGTCCACGGCGCATCGACTCATTTCCACGCTGGCCGAGGCCGGCTACGTACAGAGAGCCACCACCGGGAAGAAATACAGGCTCGGTCCAGCCATGCTGGGTGCCAATGATGCCGCAGCCATTGAGCATTGCATCGAAAAGGCCCAGCCCCATATGGAGAGCTTGCGGGACTTATCCGGTGAGACCGTCCAGCTGGCCGTCTTGCACAAGGAGTCGATCCGCTTCGTTGCCGGCGTCGAATCCCGAAATATCATGCGCGTGACCAGCCGCGTGGGGATGTTGATGCCTGCCCATGCCACGGCATCCGGCAAACTGCTCCTGTCGCATCGGGACGATTCCGAGTTGGCGAGCCTCTACCCGGAGGGATTGCCTGCTGCCCTGACGCCGGCGGGTGCGACATCGATGGAGGGGTTCGTGAGTGAGGTACGCCGTGCCCGCGCCGAGGGCTTCGGGCAGAGCCTGAACGAGGTGGAACCGGGAGTCGCTGCGCTCGCGGTTGCGGTGAAACGTCCGAAGGGGCGGGTTCTCTGCGCGCTCACGGTAAGCGGTCCGTCATCGCGTTTCGGGGAGGAGGGTGACGGACACGCGTCCCGCGAGGCCCTTCTGCGGGAACTCCGGGTCCACGCGGAGAGGATCTCCGCTGAACTGACCTTCTGATGACTCGTCTGGCTTGGGAGCGCAGGACTATCCACATAGGCTAATGCCCGTTGTCGTCGGGGGCGCCTGGCCCGAATCGGGGCACCGCATGGGTAAGCGCTTCAGGTGGTAGGTTTTCGTGTTGCATAGGAGAGCTGCTCCGCGCTGACCACCGTCGACGGTGGGATTCCTTCCGGAGACTTTGGCTTAATCGCGTCGATGACCC
Source organism: Paenarthrobacter sp. NPDC058040 (assembly GCF_042885775.1). Taxonomy (NCBI): domain Bacteria; kingdom Bacillati; phylum Actinomycetota; class Actinomycetes; order Micrococcales; family Micrococcaceae; genus Paenarthrobacter; species Paenarthrobacter sp. NPDC058040. The sequence goes on along the minus strand of NZ_JBHVRN010000023.1, from coordinate 21,776 downwards.
AGCCCGTGCTTGATCTCGAAAACTCCACGACCTGCTCATACCTGTAACTCTCCGGAGGTCCTCCGGTCGTGTATGTCATTTCAGTTCGTTCGGTGACCTTGGCTGTGGCGATGTCGCCGGACACTTCGACATCCACTGACTCGAAGGTCGTTTCTATGTGCGAGTAGCCCAGTCCGAACGCTGCCAACCGCTTCTTTCGGGCCCTCAGCTCGTCGTATTCGGCTGCGATTCTGCTTCTCGAATTGGCGTTGTACCGTTGCAGGCTCATTTGCGTCGAATCGTCGCTTTGACCCGTCAGCATCAGTTGATTCCGCTCATTGATTGCGGACCGAAGGATCTCCGAAAGCACCTCCAGTTCACCAGATTCCACATGAAGGGTTCGCGGGGAGGGAGATATAGGGGTTGGTTCCAGCGAAACCAACCCCACAGCTACTGCCAACAAGACAGTGCACACCCTTTTGACGCTATTCATGGTCTCCTCTGCCATTGCGATCGGACTTCTGCACCATTGAAGCCGGACTTCGTTTCGGATGTGAAGGAGTTGGGCTATCCTCATCGCCAACTCCACTGATGACAGACGAGTGAGAGCAATCACTGGAACGTGATGCGTATCCCTGGAACTGTTCTTCGCCGGACTTGGGAGCGCAGGACTATCCACATAGCCCCCAAAAGCATTGCCCTCCCCACTCCACGATGGTTCGATGGGACTCATGGCTACCCCAAATACCGCAGAGAGCTATGTCTTGGCGATCGGGACCAAGAAAGGCCTGTGGCTGGCAACCAGCCCGGACCGCAAGGATTGGTCCCTCTCCGGCCCGCACTTCCTGATGAACGAGATACCGAGCATCGGGATTGACACGCGGGACGGCAAAACACGAATCATGGTGGGCGTCCGTTCCGAGCACTGGGGTCCCACCGTTGCACATTCGGATGACCTTGGCGCCACGTGGACCGAACCTGACAACGGCGCTATCACCTTCCCGGACGGCACCGACGCCGCTTTGGAACGCATTTGGCAGATCTACCCGGATGCCGAGTCCCGGCCGGGAGTTGTTTGGGCAGGCTGCGAGCCCATCTCCGTCTGGAAATCCACCGACGGCGGCGAGCACTTCGAATTGAACCGCGGCCTTTGGGACCATCCCCACCGCAGCGAGTGGGGCGCGGGCTACGGCGGAGCGGCGGCACACTCGATTGTGGTGGACCCGTCCGGCGAAAAGGTCCATATCGCCATGAGCACCGGCGGCGTTTACAGATCGCTCGACGGCGGCACCTCCTGGGAGCCCCGGAACAAGGGCATCTCGGCCTACTTCATGCCGGATCCCAACCCCGAGTTCGGCCAGTGCGTCCACAAGATAGCGGCCGACGCCACGGTTGAAGGCCGCTTGTACGCCCAGAACCACCACGGCGTGTACCGCACGGACGATGGCGGCGAGAACTGGAACTCCATTGCGGAGGGGCTCCCGGCCGACTTCGGATTCGTGATGCTGACCCACCCGCGCCGCGAGGGCACGGCATGGGTGATCCCGCTAAAAGCTGACGGCGAACGCATCCCGCCGGACAGCAAGCTCAGCGTTCACCGAACCAATGACGCAGGCAGCACGTGGACTGAGCTGCACACGGGCCTCCCGGACCATGAATACAACGCAGTGCTGCGTGACGCGGCAGCCGTGGATACCGGCGAACCAGTGGGTGTGTACTTCGGAACACGCGGAGGGTCCGTCTATGCCAGCGCCGACGAGGGCGAGACCTTTACTGAAGTGGCCTCGCACCTGCCGGACGTGCTGTGCGTGAGGGCCGCCGTCGTGGTTGGATCCCACAGCGGCGCTGGGCTGGAAGCAAAAGCCAGCGCCCCGGTACCCGGCTAGGTCCGTTGTGGCTGACATTACGGTCTTGCTGCCTGGTGTCCTGCAGCCTCTCGTCGGCGGACAGTCCTACCTGACTGCGTCCGCCGACGGGGCTGTGACCGTTGGACAGTTGCTGGACACTGTGACCGGTGAATACCCGGTGCTGGCCCGGCGCCTGCGCGATGAAACCGGTGCGCTCCGCCGTTTCGTGAATATTTACGTGAACGGTGACGAGGTCCGGCGACTTAAAGGGCTTGATACGGAAGTTGCGGGCGGCCAGGAGGTCTTGATTATCCAGTCCGTGGCCGGCGGCTGAGGGGGCGTTCGGGGTCGAGCCGTTCAGGCGACGCGCCAAACGCTGCATTCGTCGGTATTGATGGCTTTCCTCATCCCGGAGACGCGGTCCATGATCCAGACCACTCCGATTCCCGGCGCTGTTTCCTGGACGAGTCCGCGACGGATGACCACGTCATCGTAAGCGGGTCCCACGGACAATCGGGCCTCGATTTCGTCTCCGCGGTGAAGCTGGCTGATCGCGCGTATACGTGTTATCTGAGTTTTGACTTCCTTCAGCATGGTGTCCTCCCGGCTGGAGCTGGTGCCTGCAATTGCCGGCTATTCCAGTGTGGCGGGGCATTGTTGCCGTCGTATTTCGGCATGGTTAGGGTCCGGTTAGCATTGCGGGCAGCGCACGTTTCCGGACGCGTTCGACGGCGGCAGGCCACATCGGCGGCGAGACGCGCCGACGGTTGACTCCCACTTCCGCGGGACTTCGAGACCACGGCTGTACCCTGATGTCGGTTCCTGCGTCTCACAGGAACCGCAGCCTCCACCCCCGGGAGATTTCATGGGTTTCTTGCGGCGTTCCATCGCAGTGTCCACGGGCTTGGTGGTTTTCGCCACCGGCCTGTTCTTCGTCCAGGCCCCGGCAAAGGCCGTGCCGTTGCCAAGCCCGGATAATCCGAACGTCAGGTTCGTCGAGGGCACGCCGCATTCGGAGCACGTCTTCGAGACGCCGCCCAAGGTTTCGCCGCAACCCACGCTGGGATCCACCGACGTCGAAAGCCGCCTCAGTGCGGGCGTGGCCGCGGCGGGTCCGTCGGGCGATATCCGCATCCGGCTGGTCACCGCCAAACTGGCCGACAACAGCAATACCGTTTCCATGAGCGGTGCCGAACAGGCGGTCGCAGCAACCAGTGGCTACTGGCAAGCGATGACGGCGGGCCGCCTGTCCATGACCGTTGACACCAAGGTGGCCGGGTTCCAGTCCAGCGCCCGATCCACTGACAGTTATGCCACCATCATTTCCACGATTACCAGCGAGCTGAAGTGGTCGGCCAGCCCGTACACGGCGCTGGTCATCTTCATCCCTTCCTCCACGTTGTCCGGCAACGCACTCGGCGCGGGGTACAGCAGCGGAAGCTACAGTGGGCGCGTGCTGATGCCGCAGCTGAGCAGCTTCTCCAGCAACGTCATGACGCACGAATTCGGGCACGTCATCGGACTGATGCACGCCGATGCACTGCAGTGCGGAAGCGGTGTGTCCGACGTCGGAACGGACAGCAGCGGAAGATTCACCGATCCGTCCTGCTACATCCGCGAGTACGGGGACACTACGGACATCATGGGCGCGGCACAAATCGCGCAACCCGTGGTCAGTTCGTCGTTCTGGGATTACGCAGGGTTCGGCAGGGGAGATGAGATCCGGGACGTGGGCGTGGCCAGCGGTGTCAAGAGCTACACCCTCAAACCCTGGGGTGGCACCGATGCCCAGCGAGCCATCAAGTTCACGGACCCGGTGAGCAAAGAGGTCTACTATCTTGAGCTGCGACAGCCGGTTGGCTACGACAGCTATCTTTCCCAAGCGGGTCGGGAGGGCAACAGGGGCGTCAAGATCGTCCAGCGCGGCGGGGCAACCATCGCTTCGTCGCTGATCCTGATGCCGTCCACGATCCCCTTCACCGAGCCCTGGTACGCCAAGAACCACGCCTGGCAGCAGGGCAGCACTTTCACTACCTACACGGGCACGCAGGTCACCATGACGTCGGTGACGGCCACATCGGCCACCGTCACTATCAACGCCGACCCCAAGTTGAAGACCCGGATGCGGTTCTCGGCGGGGGATTTCGACGGCGACAAACTCGCCGACGTTATCTCGCGCGAGGCCGACGGCTCCTTGCTGCTGTTCAGGGGCCTTGCCGGAAACCGGCTCGCCGACCCAGTGCAGATCGGTTCGGGCTGGGGTATTTTCAACGCCGTCCTTGGCACTGCAGACTTCAACGGCGACGGCTTCGCCGATATCCTCGCACGGGCCAGCGACGGCGGTCTCTGGCTCTACCCGGGCAACGGCAAGGGCGGGTTCCTTGCCCGGAGCCAAGTTGGCTTCGGCTGGCAGGGTTTCTCCCAAATCGTGGCTGTGGGCGATTTCGACGGCGACTCGCGCAACGACCTCATTGCCGCAGGGAACGACGGACGACTGTGGCTCTACCCGGGCAACGGCTCCGGTGGTTTCCTGGCCGCGACCCAGATTGGCCAAGGCTGGGACGTCTTCAACACGCTTGCTCCCGCGGGATCGTTCGGTGGTGGAACGGCAGGTCTCTTGGCCAGGGCGGCTGACGGAACGCTCTATGTCTACCCCGGCGACGGCGAGGGTGGCTTCCTGCCGCGTGCCGCCGTCGGAAGCGGTTGGAACGGTGCCGGCGACATCATCGGCGGCCCGGACCTGACGGGCGACCGGTCCGCGGATGTGCTTGCGGCCGCGTCGGGCGGCGGCATGACGCTGTACCCGGGCGACGGCTCCGGCTTCGCGGACCGCCTGGCCATCGGCGCGGGTTGGGGCCAATTCAGCCCGGTCTGGGAAGCAGGGGATTTCGACGGCGATGGCGTCGCCGACGTCCTGGCCCGCGGCAAGGACGGCGCCCTGTGGTTGTACCGAGGAAACGGTTCCGGCAGTTTCCTGCCGCGCGTCCAGGCGGGATCCGGTTGGAACATGTTCGACACGGTGCTCAGTGCGGGCGATTTCGACGGCGACTCCCGGCCGGATCTGGTGGCGCGGACTCCTGACGGAACGCTGTGGCTGTACCCGACGGACGGCGCGGGAAAGTTCCTGGCCCGCAAGCAGATCGGGACTGGCTGGCAGGGGTTCACGCAGCTGCTTGCTCCGGGCGACTTCACGGGCGACGGGAAGCCCGACATTGTGGCGGCTTCCCCGGATGGGACGCTGTGGGTCTACCCGGGCAACGGCTCCGGCGGATTCCTGGCGCGCAAGCAAATCGGTACTGGCTGGGACATGTTCAACCTGGTCCTGCAGGCCGGGGATTTCAACGGGGACGGGCGTGAGGACCTGTTGGGCCGGACTGCCGATGGCGGTCTCTGGCTGTATCCGGGCAACGGATCGGGCGGATTCCTTGCCCGTTCCTACCTGGGCTCGGGTTGGAACATGTTCTCCAGCATCGCTGCGTTGGGGAACGGGTTCACCGGGACGGGGGACCCCGCTGTGGTGGGAGTAGCCGGTGACGGGTCGCTGCTCCTGTACTCCGGAACGGGCGGGGGCAAGTTCCAGCCCGTGGCGCTGAATCCGCGGTAAGGCCGGCCCCGGCGCTGGAATCAATCCGCCGTTATCCACACGCTCAACACGTGCCATGGTCGAGTACCTCGTTACATGTAACAATCGAGTATGGGAGTTAGAGAGCGGGTTTATTCACACCGGGCCCGCATGCGGGAACGGGGTTTCCGCATGATGCAGGTATGGGTTCCGGACGTGAAGGCGGCCAACTTCGACGCGGAGGCCCGGCGGCAAGCGGCGCTGGTAGCAGCGCAAGACCGCCAAAGTGACGATCAGGACTTCATTGAAGCCGTCGCGGCACCCTGGGACGAATGAACCGCGGCGAACTCTGGATCGTCCCTGGGGGTGTCTACGCGTCCAAGCCGCGGCCAGCGCTCGTCATCCAGGATGACAAGTACGCTGCAACTGACTCTGTGACGGTACTCCCGCTGACGAGCACGCTGATTGACGCGCCGCTGCTGCGTATTCCGCTGGATCCGAATGCGGTCAATGGTCTCCAGCAAGCAAGTCACGTCATGATCGACAAGCCAACTACTGTCCGGCGAAGCAACGTACACCAGCGCCTTGGAAGGGTCACGGCGTCTCAGCTCGTAGACATTGAAAGGGCCTTGCTGGTCTTTCTGGGGCTCGCTGGTTAATCGCCCGGGTCCGTGCCGCACCCGCTCCGCCTTCCCGTGGACCCGCGGATTGGGTTCCGAAAACGCAGGAATGCCCGGCATGTCGGGGAACATGCCGGGCATTCTGTTTGTCGTCACCAGGTGGGCACTCCCAGGAACCGGGAAGGAGCGCCTCTTTATCGGGGCGTTACTTGTAGAGGCCGAGCTGCACCGTGGGAACCTTCGCCGATTCGCGGGCCGTCAGGGCGGAGACGGCAGCGATCACGCAGATCACGCCGCTGAAGATGGAGATCTGCACCCAGCCTCCGGCCTTGGTTCCACCCATGGCGGTCACGATGGCCGGAGCGAAGCCTGCCATCAGGAAGCCCAGCTGGGTGCCGATGGCGAGTCCGGAGAAGCGGACCCTCGTGCTGAACATTTCACCGTAGAACGAGGGCCACACGGCGTTGGCTGCGGCGTAGCCGAACGAGAAGAACACGATGGAGACCACGAACATCAGCGGCACGTTGCCGCCTTCGAGGGTCAGCAGGAAGACCGGGGTCATGACGGCGCTGGCGAGTGCTCCGTAGATGAACACGGGCTTGCGGCCGATCTTGTCCGCCAGCATGCCGAACAAGGGCTGGGTGCCAAGGGCTACGACGTTGGCAGCAACTACCAGCCACAGGGTGATGGTGCTGTTGACGTGCGCTACGTCCTGGGCGTACTTGATGGCCAAGGTTCCGAACACTGTGCTGACTGCGGCGATGAAGGCGCAGCAGACCACGCGGAGAACGTCACGCCAGTGCAGCTTCAGGAGATCGGCGATGGGGAGCTTGGCGATCTGGTTGTTCTTCTTGGCCTCCGCAAACGCCGGCGGCTCGTGCAGGGTACGGCGGATGAAGTAGGCCACCATGACAACCACGGCGCTCAGCCAGAACGGGATACGCCAGCCGATGCCGTACTTGATCTCGTCCGGAAGTGCCACCACGGGGATGAAGACGAGTGCTGCGAGGATCTGGCCGCCCTGCGTACCCGTCAGGGTCCATGACGTGAAGAACGAACGGCGGTTGTCCGGAGCGTGCTCCAACGTCATCGACGAGGCGCCGGCCTGCTCGCCGGCGGCAGAGAGCCCCTGAGCGAGACGTGCCAGCACCAGCAGGACGGGTGCCCACCAGCCGATGGTCTTGAAGTCGGGGAGGCAGCCGATCACGAAGGTTGCTGCGCCCATGAGGACCAGCGTGAACATGAGGACCTTCTGGCGGCCGATCCTGTCACCGAAGTGCCCCAGGATGATGGCGCCCACAGGGCGGGCGACGTAGGCGAAGCCGAAGGTCGCAAAGGACATGATCGCGGCGTTGGCGTCCGCATCCGGGAAGAAGACGTGCGGGAAGATCAGGGCCGCTGCCGATCCGAAGATAAAGAAGTCGTAGTACTCGACGGCGCTGCCGAGGAAGCTGGCGAGTGCCGCTTTCTTGGGTGTTCCCTGCGTTGTTGCTGTGCCTGGCGTCGCTGACGGCATTGTTTGGCTCATTGGGGTGTTCCTTCTGTGACGACGATGTCGGTAAAGCTGAGTGGGAGTGCCAAGCGAGGTGCGGCCGGATCTTCCCGATAAGTAACCACATGGTGAGAGCTACTTGTGTAATACAGCAATAGTGGCTGTGAGTGGGGTCACTTGTCAAGAGAAGTAATCACCATCTAGAAATAGCTCTCACGATATGAGAGCATTTCACTTATGAGTGTGAAAGAGGACACAAAGACCGACATGGTCGGCAAGGCCTTGAGCCTTTTGGTATTGCTGGGCAACGAACCGAAGGGCGCCAGCGCCGCGGATCTTGCGAGGAGTGCAAGCCTGCCGTTCAGCACGACGTACCGCTTGCTGGGCTCGCTGACCCGGGACGGCTTTGTGGACTATGAGCCGGATGGTCGCCGCTACCACTTGGGCCTTCGCGTGTTCCAACTCGGCCAGCGCGTCTCCAATCACCATGGCTTTGCTGCGACTGCACTGCCTGTACTGCAGCGCGTTACTGAGCGCACACATGAGGCCACCATCCTCTCGGTTCGCGACGGCGACCACCACCTCACGGTTAACAAGGTGGACGGTCCCAAGACCTTCCGGGTCACGAGCGATCCTGGCCATCTCGGCGCGCTGCATACGACATCCGTGGGCAAGGCGATCATCGCGTTCGAATCCGAGATTGAACGCAAGCGCTTGCTCGAGGACCTTCCTCTTGAAGCACTGACGGAGCATTCCATCACGGACCGCGACAAGTTCCGCGAGGAGATCGAGCAGGTGCGCCGCCAGGGCTACGCCGTGATGGACGAGGAGAACGAGATCGGCATGCGCGCCGTCGCCGTGCCGGTGCTGAATCCCCAGGGTCATGCCTTCGCATCCCTCGCCGTTGCGGTCCCCGTGTTCCGCCTGACCATGGAGGAGCTCATTGCGCACGTGCCAACCCTGCAGGAAGCCGCGGCTGAACTCGCGGCCCGCCTGCCCCAGCGATGACCCCGTTGTGAGGCCCGCTTTGCGCCCCATGCGCGAGGAATAGCGCGCAGAATAGGCCCCACAAGTTGGGCACTGCCGTTGTGAGGCCCGCTTTGCGCCCCATGCGCGAGGAATAGCGCAGACGAGGCCCCGCAACGCATATGCGAAATCCACGAATGTTCGCTATAAGAACATACGTGCGGAATATGAACAACTGTAGTAATCTGAATCATACGTTCGGTCCGGACAGCGTTGAACGCTTCGGGCAGGCCGTGAAAGTAAAAGGAGCTTGAGGATGAGCAACCGAGCCGAATCCGTTCTGGTGGGCCTGATTGGCGAAGGCGTGATGCCCTCGCTGACTCCGCCCATGCACGAACGCGAGGCCGATGTGCAGGGCCTTCGCTTGCTGTACCGCCCCATCGACCTGCTGGAGCTCGCGCTGCCGGCCACCGCCGTCGGGAATCTCCTCGAAGCAGCCCGGCGGATGGGTTTCAACGGGCTCAACATCACGCATCCGTGCAAGCAGTTGGTGCTGGAGCACCTTGACGAAATTTCCGACGACGCCCGTCGCCTGGGTGCCGTCAACACGGTCCTCATCCAGGACGGCCGGTTCATCGGCCACAACACAGACTTCTCCGGCTTCGGCTCTGCGCTCGCGGACGGCCTTCCGGGCGCCAAGCTGGATCGCGTGGTCCAGCTCGGTGCCGGAGGTGCCGGTTCCGCCGTCGCTTACGCGCTGCTCAAGGCGGGCGTCAAGCACCTTGACCTCGTGGACATGGACGCCAGCAGGGCTGCGGAACGCGCAGCCGAACTCAGCGAGCTCTTTCCGGCAGCAAGCGTCACCCCGCGCAGCACCACTGAGCTGGAGCAGGTCATGCCCCTCGCCGACGGCCTGGTCCACTGCACCCCGATCGGCATGGCCGCCCACCCGGGCCTGCCCCTGGACATCCACCTCCTGGAACCCCGGCACTGGGTTGCGGACATCGTCTACCGCCCCATCGAAACGCAACTGGTCCGCGAGGCGCGCGCCAAGGGCTGCGACGTGCTCGACGGCGGCCGGATGGCAGTCGGTCAGGCGGCCGACGCCTTCAGAATCTTCACCGGAAAGGACGCTGACCGCGACCGCATGCGTGAACACTTCCTGGACCTCATCGCCGCCGAAGAATCCGCACTCGTGAAGGCGGCCCACTGATGCGAACCGGAATCGCCACGGTCTGCCTGTCCGGCACGCTTAAGGAGAAGATGCAGGCCTGCGCCATCGCGGGCTTCGACGGCATCGAGATCTTCGAGCAGGACCTCGTCACGTCTTCGCTCAGCCCGGAAGACGTCCGCAAGATGGCTGCGGACCTGGGACTCGGCCTCGATCTGTACCAGCCGTTCCGCGATTTCGACGGCGTCACCCCGGAGCTGCTGAAGGCCAACCTGAAGCGGGCGGAGGCCAAGTTCAAGCTCATGGCCCGCCTTGGCATGGACACCATCCTGGTCTGCTCCAACGTAGCCACGGCAACCATCGACGACGACGGGCTGCGGGCCGAACAGCTGGCCGAACTCGCCGAACTGGCCGGGGACCACGGCGTCAAGGTTGCCTACGAGGCCTTGGCTTGGGGCAAGTACGTCAACGACTACGAGCACGCCTACCGCTTGGTGGAAGCCGTGGACCACCCCAACCTGGGCACGTGCCTGGACTCGTTCCACATCCTTTCCCGGGACTGGGACACCGCACCGATCGAGCAGATCAACGCTGAGAAGATCTTCTTCGTCCAGGTTGCCGACGCTCCCAAGCTCTCCATGGACGTGCTCTCGTGGAGCCGTCACTACCGGGTTTTCCCCGGGGAGGGGCAGTTCGAGCTCGCCAAGTTCATGGGCCACGTGGTCCGCGCCGGCTACACGGGCCCGGTTTCCCTGGAGGTCTTCAACGATGTGTTCCGCCAGTCGGATGTGGAGCGCACGGCCGTGGATGCCATGCGTTCGCTCATCTGGCTCGAAGAACAGAGCGCCAAGTGGCTGGCAGGCAACCCCGCGGACGGGGCGCTGGAAGACAAAGCCGCCAGCCGCCGTCGTTATCCCATGGAACTGGCCACGCTGCCCAAGGTGAACGAACCTGCCGGATTCAACTTCGCAGAGGTCAAAGCAGACAACACCGCGCAGCTCGAGAAGCTCCTGGGCCAGCTCGGCTTCGATTTCGAGGGCCGCCACCGCACCAAGGACGTCCAGCTCTGGACCATGGGCCAGGCCCGCGTGATCATCAACGAGCAGGCGGCCTCGCACTCGGAACCGGCTATCGCCGCTTTGGGGTTCGACGTCGATTCGCCAGTGATTGCCTCCGCTCGCGCCCAGCAACTCAAGGCGCCCGTGGTTGCGCGCAAAGTCCAGGCCGACGAAGAAGTCTTCCAAGGCATCTCCGCTCCGGACTCCACCGAAATCTTCCTGTGTCAGGGAAGCCCGGACGGCACCGCCGCGTGGACCCACGAGTTCGGCGAGGGGCTGGAACACCCCCGCGCACATCAAAGCGCCGTGATTGACCACGTAAACCTGGCCCAGCCCTGGCAGCACTTCGACGAAGCCGTCCTCTTCTACACCAGCGCGCTGGCCCTGGAACCGCAGCCGTTCGCGGAGGTCCCGAGCCCCAGCGGCCTGGTGCGCTCGCAGGTCATGGAAACCACTGATGGCGCGGTCCGGCTGGTGCTCAATCTGGCTCCAGTGCAGCAGGCATCCACACCCAAGACTTATCAGGAACACATCGCGTTCGCTGTGGGGGACCTCGTGGCCACGGCCCGGTCCGCCCGCGATCGTGGCCTTGAGTTCCTGCAGATTCCGGCCAATTACTACGAGGACCTGGACGCCCGGTTCGATCTTGAACCCGGCTTCCTGGCCACCCTCCAGGAACTCAACCTGCTGTATGACCGGGACGCCAACGGCGAATTCCTCCACTTCTACACCGCCACTGTGGGCAGCGTGTTCTTCGAAATGGTGGAGCGCCGCGGCAACTACGACGGCTACGGAGCCCCGAACGCCCCCGTCCGCCACGCCGTCCAATACGACTCACTCCACCGGGCATAGCTGCCTGGACCTGACAAAGAACCCACCAACCGAAAGGAGCCGGCTGTGCCGCAAGACACCACTGCACAAGCTCTCGAAGAATCCGAGGAACTCGTGCCGCCCGCTGAGCCGCATGCCGCGCACGATTCCAAGAAAGTGGAAACCCAAGGGGATCTCAGTGCTGAGATCAAGTCCATCGGAGACCGGTACGCCGAGGCCTTGAAGAACGGCAAGGCGCCGGAAACCATGCCGCGCCTGGACTACGCTCCGTATCGCAGCAGCATCCTGCGGCACCCCACCAAGAGCCTGCACCACGCGGACCCGGAGACGATCGAGCTCTACTCGCCCGCGTTCGGACACCAGGATGTGCACGCGCTGGAATCGGACCTGACCATCCAGCACAACGGCGAGCCGCAGGGTGAGCGCATCATCGTGGCCGGCCGCGTCCTTGATGGTGACGGCCGCCCGGTTGCCGGCCAGCTGGTGGAAATCTGGCAGGCCAACGCATCGGGCCGCTACATCCACAAGCGGGACCAGCACCCCGCCCCGCTGGATCCCAACTTCACCGGCGTCGGACGTTGCATCACGGGTGCCGACGGCTCCTACTCCTTCACCACCATCAAGCCCGGCGCGTACCCGTGGAAGAACCACCTGAACGCCTGGCGCCCGGCCCACATCCACTTCTCCATGTTCGGCTCGGAGTTCACCCAGCGCATCGTCACCCAGATGTACTTCCCGGGCGACCAACTGTTCCCCCTGGACCCCATCTACCAGTCGATCGTGGACCAGGATGCCCGCGACCGCCTCGTAGCCCAGTACGACCACGAACTCACCAGCCCCGAATGGGCCCTCGGCTACAAGTGGGACATCATCCTGACCGGCTCCAAGCGGACCTGGACCGAAAACGAAGCATACGGCGACGCCGGGGACGAGGAGTAAGCGCATGAGCAAGCTGGCACCCACACCGGGACAGACCGTTGGCCCCTTCTACGGCTACGCCCTTCCCTTTAACAAGGACAACGAACTCCTGGCACCCGGCAGCCCCGGCAGCATCCGCCTCCAAGGCACGGTGTACGACGGCGCGGGCAACACCATTCCGGACGCCATCCTCGAAATCTGGCAGCCGGACTCCGAAGGCAACATCGTCCAGCGAACCGGCTCACTGGTCCGTGACGGCTACACCTTCACCGGCTGGGGCCGCGGCTCCGTGGGCAACTCCGGGGTGTACACGTTCACCACGGTCAACCCTGGGCCTCTTAAGGCTGGAGCGGCGCCCTTCATCTCCGTCGCGGTCTTCGCCCGTGGCCTCATGAACCGCCTCTTCACCCGCGTGTACCTGCCGGAAAATGAGGAAGCGCTGGCGAACGATCCCCTGCTGAGCTCCCTCGACCCCGAACGCCGCAAGACGCTGATCGCCCGCCGCGATCCCGACGGCGGACTCACGTGGGACATCCGCCTGCAGGGTGGTGACGAGACCGTGTTCCTGGACTTCCAGCAGGACGGTTCGCTGGATCTGGCCTCGGACCAGTCATGACCGACGGCGACTTTGGCCTCCTCAGCCCCGTCACTGCCTCGCCTGCGGTGACGGCGTTGACGGGCGACCGTGCCGTGATTGCGGCGATCCTCGACGTCGAAGCCGCCTGGGCGGCCGTCCTCGAGGAAGCCGGGTTGGCCCCGGAAGGGTCGGCAGCTGTGGTGGCCGAAGCCGCCGACCCCGATCACTACGACCTCGCCGTCATCGCCGAACGTGCCCAGGGCGGTGCCAACCCGGTGATCCCGCTCCTCGGCGAACTCCGCGCACATGTGCGCAGCCTGGACGCAGCCGGGGTCGGCGCGGGCAAAGCCGTCCACACCTCCCTCACCAGCCAGGACGTTCTCGACTCGGCACTCATGCTGCTGGCTAGCCGCACCGTTTCGGCTCTGCTGGTTGAGGCCAAGAGAACGACGACGGCGCTCGCCACCTTGGCGGAACAGCATGCGGACACGCTGTGCGTGGGCAGGAGCCTGACGCAGCACGCGCTTCCGTATACGTTCGGGCTCAAGGCTGCGCAGTGGTTCCACGGGGTGGCCGCTGGGGCTGCGCGTTTGGCATCGCTTGAGTTGCCGGTGCAGTTCGGCGGGGCTGGCGGGACGTTGGCCTCCGGGACCAAGCTGACTGCCGGCTCTGGCTCAACGCCGTTCACGCTGGCCGATTCCCTGGCCGCCAAGCTGGACCTGGCCCCGGCGCCGGCCCCGTGGCACACCAATCGTTTGGCCGTGACGTCCCTCGGGGATTCCTTGGCTTCCCTGCTGGATGCCTTCGGCAAGATCGCCGCGGACCTGCTGTTCCTGAGCCGTCCGGAACTGGGTGAACTCGGCGAACCTCTGGCTGCCGGCCGTGGTGTCTCGTCGGCCATGCCGCAGAAGCAGAACCCCGTGCTCTCTGTGCTGATCCGCAGCGCGGCGCTCCAAGCTCCCGGGCTGGCATCGCAGCTCCACCTGGCCGCTGCAACCTTCAACGATGAGCGGCCCGACGGTGCCTGGCACACGGAATGGCCGGCCCTCCGTCGGCTGCTGGCCCTGGCTGTTGGTGCCGCACTTCATTTGCGCGAGCTCGCAGAAGGTATCCGGGTTTTCCCCGAGGCCATGCGCAGGAACCTCGAGATCTCGGGTCCGCTGCTGCTCAGCGAAGGTGTGGCGGCCGCCGTCGGGCCTCTCCTGGGCGAGGACGGAAAGCAGAAGCTGCAGGCCGTCGTCGACGAAACCCTTGCGGCTCCCGCCGCCCAGCAGGCGGACACCTACCGGAAGCTGCTCCGCGACGCGGTTCCCTCGGACAAGGTGTCCGATGCGGAGCTTGAAGCGTTGTTGGATCCCGCTAGCTACCTGGGCGAAGCCCGGGAAATCAGCCGCCGCATCCTCGCCGCCTACCCAGACTTCACCGCTTCAACGAAGGGAGCCTCTGATGACTAAGCCAACTGTCAAGGCCGTACTGCTTTCACCGCAGCGCGAACTCGGAACCAAACCGCTGCTGGTGGTGGGCCCGTCGCTGGGCACGTCCACTGTTCTCTGGACCGAAACCGCTGCGCTCCTCGGCGACGAGTACGACGTCATCGGCTGGGACCTTCCCGGCCACGGCATTTCGCCGGCCGCCACGGAAGGGTTCGATGTCGCGGAACTGGCTGACGCCGTCGTCGATCTTGTCGATTCCGTTGCGCCGGGCGCGAGGTTCCATTACGCGGGCGTCTCGCTGGGCGGGGCCACAGGCCTGCAGCTCGGGATCAAGCACGGCGACCGGCTCCGCAGCCTGTCCGTGCAGTGCACCGGCGCCAAGCTCGGCACCCCGGAAGGCTGGTTGGAACGCGCGGAAACCGTTCGCTCGCTTGGTACGCCGGTGATGATCCAAGGCTCGGCTGAACGCTGGTTCGCCAAGGGGTTCATGGACCGCCAGCCGGACATCAGCAGCCGGCTCCTGCACGCCCTCCGCGACGCCGATCGCTTCAGCTACTCGTTCTGCTGCGAAGCCCTCGCTGCGTTCGATGTCCGCGAGCAGCTCGGCAGCATCACGGTTCCCACCCAGGCGATTGCCGGCGTCGAGGACACAGTGGCGCCGCCGCCGTTCGCTTCAGAGACCGCCGCTGGCATCCGGGCCGGCGGCACGTTCGCTGTGGCTGAAGCGCTCGACGGCGTCGGGCACCTTGCGCCCGCTGAGTCGCCCGCCGTCGTGGCTGGTTTGATGCGGAACTTCATGAAGGAGAACGGGCGATGACCTCTGAACACAACGGTGCCGTTCAGCCTGAGGCCACCGCGCAGGAAATTTACGACGCTGGCATGGTGGTCCGTCGCGAAGTGCTCGGGGACGCGCATGTGGACCGAGCCAACGCCGGAAAGGATTCCTTCACGGAGGACTACCAGGACATGATCACCAGGATCGCCTGGGGTGGGATCTGGACGCGGCCGGGGCTGAGCCGGCAGATGCGTTCCGCGGTCACCCTCACGGCGCTGGTGGCCCACGGTCACTGGGAGGAGCTGGCCATGCACGTCCGGGCAGCCCTCAACAATGGCCTGAGCAGGGACGAAATCAAGGAAATCCTGCTGCAGACCGCCATTTATTGCAGTGTGCCGTCGGCCAACTCGGCGTTCAAGACGGCCCAAAAAGTATTCGCAGAAATCGACGCTGCATCCACCCCCAACTAGCTCCAACTCACCCAACTAGGTCGCAGTTAAGCGCGTTTAGACCCCTCAAAACGCGCACAAATGCGACCCAGTTGGGTAACAAGAAACAAAGGAAATCTTATGAACCAGGCTTTTGTGTACGATGCCGTGCGCACGCCCTTTGGCAAGTTCGGCTCCGGGCTTGCTGCTGTCCGTCCCGACGATTTGGCGGCCCACGTGGTCCGGGAGTCCGTTAAGCGTGCACCCGGCCTGGACCCGGAGCGGATTGATGAGGTGGTGTTCGGGAACGCCAACGGTGCCGGCGAGGAAAACCGCAACGTCGCGCGCATGGCGACGCTGCTTGCCGGCCTGCCCGTCTCGATTCCTGGGACGACGGTGAACCGTTTGTGCGGCTCGTCCTTGGACGCCGCGATCATCGCTTCGCGGCAGATCAACGCCGGCGACGCGGACGTGGTGCTGGTTGGTGGTGCGGAGTCCATGAGCCGCGCGCCGTGGGTGCTGCCGAAGACGTCCAAGCCCTACCCGGCCGGTGACATGACCCTGGCTTCGACCACGCTGGGTTGGCGTTTGGTAAACCCGGCCATGAACAAGGACTGGACCATTTCCCTGGGCGAGGCCACCGAGCGGTTGCGGGAGAAGTACGGGATCACGCGTGAGCGGCAGGATGCTTTTGCCGCGGATTCGCATAATCTGGCGGACGCTGCGTGGAATGAAGGCTTCTACGATTCTTTGGTTACGGCGGTTCCGGGGACGGACCTGGTCCGGGACGAAGGCATCCGTGCCGGGTCTTCAGCTGAGAAGTTGGCCGGGTTGAAGACGGTGTTCCGTCCCGAGGGCTCAGGGCCCGACGGCGGTACGGTCACCGCCGGGAATGCCTCGCCGTTGTCCGATGGTGCTTCTGCGGCGTGGATCGGCTCCGAGGCTGCTTCCTCGATTCTTGGCTTGGAGCCGCTGGCCCGCATCGCCGGCCGTGGTGCGCACGGCAACGATCCCCAGTTCTTCGGGTTCGCCCCGGTGGAGGCCGCTAACAAGGCCCTCGCGAAGGCGGGCATCGGCTGGTACCAGGTTGGCGCCGTCGAACTTAACGAGGCGTTCGCCGCGCAATCGCTGGCGTGCGTGGACGCGTGGGGGATCGACCCGTCGATCGTGAACCGCCACGGCGGTGCGATCGCGATGGGCCACCCGCTCGGTGCCTCCGGTACCCGCATCCTGGGGACGTTGGCCCGGTCGCTGCAGGCTTCGGGCCAGCGCTGGGGCGTCGCGGCGATCTGCATCGGCGTTGGGCAGGGCCTGGCCGTGGTGCTGGAAAACGTAACTGGTTCTGTGAAGGGTTAGGGCGATGTTGAATTTCATTGACACTGTTGGCGAGGCCGTGGCCGGGATCAAGGACGGCTCCACGGTGATGATCGGCGGGTTCGGCAATGCCGGGCAGCCGTTCGAACTGATCGATGCGCTCATGGATTGCGGCGCGAAGGACCTGACCGTGGTGAACAACAACGCCGGCCAAGGCGACCAGGGCCTGGCGTTGCTGATCAAGGAAGGCCGGGTGAAGAAGATGATCTGCTCGTTCCCGCGGCAGTCCGATTCCTGGCACTTCGACGCCAAGTACCACGCGGGGGAGATCGAACTGGAGCTTGTTCCGCAGGGCAACCTGGCCGAACGCATCCGTGCCGCCGGGGCCGGTATTGGCGGGTTCTTCACGCCCACCGGGTACGGCACCACGCTGGCCGAGGGCAAGGAAACCCGGTTCCTGGACGGTAAGTGGCAGGTGTTCGAGACCCCGATCCACGCCGATGTCGCGCTGATCAAGGCGCTCAAGGCCGACGGCAAGGGAAACCTTGTGTACCGCAAGACCGCCCGGAACTTCGGCCCGATCATGGCTGCCGCAGCGAAGCACACCATTGTGCAGGTCTCGGAGATCGTTCCCACGGGTTCGCTGGATCCGGAAAACGTAGTGACGCCGGGAATTTACGTGAATTCGGTGGTCCGGGTTGGTTCGGCTGCTGCTTCTTCGAACGGAAAGGTGGCCTGAGCATGGGCACGCAAACAAGCATCCAGACGTCCGAGAAGCCGCTGGGCCGCGATGAACTGGCGCAGTTGGTGGCCCGCGATATCGCCCCGGGCTCGTTCGTGAACCTGGGCATCGGCCAGCCGACGCTGGTGTCGAACTACCTCACCGAGGACCAGAACATCACCCTCCACACGGAGAACGGCATGCTCGGCATGGGCCCTGTCGCCGAAGGGGATGCCGTTGATGGTGACTTGATCAACGCCGGGAAGATCCCCGTCACGGAACTGCCCGGAGCGTCCTACTTCCACCACGCCGACTCGTTCGCGATCATGCGCGGCGGGCACCTGGACATCTGTGTCCTGGGCGCGTTCCAGGTCTCTGCCACCGGCGACCTCGCCAACTGGCACACGGGCGCGCCGGACGCGATCCCCGCCGTCGGTGGCGCCATGGACCTTGCTACCGGCGCCAAGGATGTGTTCGTGATGATGACCCTGCTGACACGTGAGGGTGCGTCGAAGCTCGTCGAGGCCTGCACCTACCCGTTGACCGGCGTGGGCTGCGTGACCCGCGTGTACACGGACAAAGCTGTGTTCCTCACCGGCCCCCAGGGTGTGACCGTCCGCGAAACGTTTGGCTGCACCTTCGAAGAAGTCCAGGAACTCGTCCCGCTGCCGCTGAAGAAGGCAGAGTAGGCCCCGCAATTTTGAGCCTCTCGCGTTGTGAGGCCCGCTCTGCGCTCCTTTTCGTCCGGAATGCCCGCAGAGTAGGCCCCGCAAGTTGAGCCTTTCCCGTTGTGGGGCCCACTAAACGTTCTATTTCGTCCGGAATGCCCGCAGAGTAGGCCCCGCAACGCAAACTACGATTGGTAACCATGAGCGACTCCGCAGCGACCCCGCAGGCCAGCGACCAGTACGTCCAGTCGTTGGCGCGGGGTCTTGCGGTGATCCGGGCCTTCGACGCGAACAACCCGGTGATGACCCTCAGCGAAGTCGCGGCCCGCACGGATCTGACCCGCGCCACTGCCCGCCGCTTCCTGCATACGCTCGTTGAGCTCGGCTACGTCCGCACCGACGGCAAGACCTTTGCCCTCACCGCCAAGGTGCTGCAGTTGGGGTATTCGTACCTTTCGGCATTGTCGTTGCCGCAGCTCGCCCAGCCGCATCTGGAGGAACTGAGCCTGAAACTCGGGGAGTCCACGTCGGCAGCCGTCTTGGACGGCCAGGACATTTTCTACGTGGCCCGCGTCGCCACGAAGCGCATCATGAACGTGGGCATCACCGTGGGCACCCGGTTCCCCGCCTACGCAACGTCGATGGGCCGGGTCCTGCTTGCGGGACTTCCCCCGGCAAAGCTGGATGCCTACTTGGAGAAGGCCGAACTCAAGCCACTCACCCCGCGAACCGTAGCCAGCGCGCCCGAGCTGAAGGCCGCCGTCGAACGTGTTCGTACGCAAGGTTGGTGCTTGCTGGACCAGGAGCTGGAACTCGGCCTGATGTCCATCGCCGCGCCGGTCCACAACCACAAGAACGGCGACACCGTCGCGGCGATCAACGTGTCCCTGCAGGCGCAAGCGGTCGCCGCGCAGCCGGAGGACTATCTTGACTCGGTGCGGGAGGCCGTCGTGGCCACGGCGGATGCGATCTCCCAGGACGTCTCCGCCAAGCACTGACCCAACTAGGTCGCAGTAGTGCGCGTTTTGAGCCGTCAGAACGTGCTCTGCTGCGACCCAGTTGGGTGAGGGGAGTTACTTCCGGATCGCCGCCAGCCGGGTCTCCAGGATCCGGCGCACCAACGAGTCGGGCACCGGGTTCTCCGTAGAAAACCGCAGAGTCCCCGGCGACCACGAGTATCCGCCCAGCTCTTCCGACATGTCAGGCAGGATCTGGCCGCTGAACGGGTAGAGGGCAAGATGCTTCTTGGTTTCGAGCACGCTCACCAAGCCCTTGCCGTCAACCAACAGTGCAGGCATGCCGTAGCTGGTGCCTTCCTCGGCGTCCGGCGCCAGCTCCCGGGCAATCTCGACAATCCGCTCCAGGACCGGGCGGTTGGTGGCGCTGACATTCTCCAGGTATTCGGTAACGGTTCCCATAGGGAACATCGTGCCCCAAAGTCCAGGGATCAGCGCTCCGGAATCACCGCAATTCCCTGGATCTCGATCATGGCTTCCTTCTGCCACAGGCGCGTGACGCCGATTCCGGCCATCGCCGGGTATTGCGAACCGGCCATCTCGCGCCAGATACGCCCGATCTCGCGGCCATTGGCCATGTAGTCGTCCACGTCGGTGAGGTAGATGGTCACGTTGACCAGGTCCTCCGGCTGCCCGCCAGCTTCGCGGAGCGTGGTGAGGACGTTGGAAAACGCCTGCGTGAACTGCTCAACAATCCCGCCAGGCACGATGTTCATGTCCTTGTCCAAGGCGGTCTGCCCGCCCAGGAACACGGTGTTTCCGGCGAGCATGCCGTGGGCAAAACCAGACGGCTTGGGCAGCGATTCCGGGTTGATGGTCTTGTGGCTCATGGTGGTCCTCCTCGGTTGTGGCAGTTGCGAAAACTTTTAAAAAGCCCCTATGCAGATCATTCCCGCCCTGCTACGTTGAGCATATGTGACGATCGTAAAAAAGTCGACACATCGAATCTCGAAGGGAAAACCAGCCGATGAAACTTGCCACTCTGCGCACCTCGGGCGGACGTACGACGGCGGCACTCGCCACGGGCGAGGGCACTTGCCGAACGCTTCCGGCCAGTGATGTGGGCGCACTCCTGGCCCAGGACAACTGGCGGGCCGTGGTGGAAGCAGCCGACGGAGAAACCATCAGCAACCCTGACTTCGCCCCGCTGCTGCCCAACGCCGGGAAAGTGATTTGCTGCGGCTTGAACTACGGGGACCACATCCAGGAAATGGGCCGGGAGCTTCCCGAGTACCCGACGCTGTTCGCCAAGTATGCGGACACCTTGGTCGGCGCGAATGACCCGGTAGAAGTCCATGGCAGTGCCCGCGTCGACTGGGAAGCCGAGCTGGCCGTCGTCGTGGGTTCCGAGCTGTACCGGGCGGACGAGGACCAGGCCCGCGAGGCGATCGCCGGGTACACCGTGGCCAACGATGTCTCCATGCGGGACTGGCAGAACCGGACGCTGCAGTGGTTCCAGGGCAAGGCCTGGGACCGGTCCACCCCCGTGGGCCCGGTGATGGTGACGGCCGATGAGGCCGGCGAACACTTCCAGGTCAAGGGCTACGTCAACGGCGAACTCGTCCAGGACGGCAACACGCGCACGCTCGTGTTCGGCCCCGCACAGTTGCTTTCCTACATCTCGCAGTTCACCGTTCTTCGTCCGGGAGACCTTGTCCTCACGGGAACGCCCGGGGGAGTGGGCATGGGCATGACCCCGCCGCGCTTCCTCCAGGACGGCGACACCTTGACCACCGAAATCGACGGGATCGGCCGGCTGGAGAACCGGTTCCGGATCCACGTTCCAGCCACCACCCCCGCCTAAAGACAAAGGAGAAACCCATGAGCCAGACCACCACCGAATACCGCCTCGAAGGCGACAACTCCATCTACGCCCAGCCCGACGGCAAGGTAATCCCCGTCGTCACCCGGGCCGGCGCGGAGGACACCAACACGGCACAGTCCGGGGACTGCATCCGCGTCTCTGGCGTCAGCATCCAGCACACCCCGGCAACCAAGATCTGGTTCGGCCAGGTGTCCAACACCCCCGGCTACCGCTCCCTCCCGCACCACCACGGCGAAGCAGAGACCGGCGGCTACGTCCTCCGCGGCCACGGCCGGATCTACTTCGGTGAGAACTACTCAGAGTTCATCGATATGAAGGCCGGCGACTGGGTGTTCGTGCCGCCGTTCATGCCGCACGTCGAAGCGAACATGTCCATCACCGAGGAACTCGTCTGGCTGACCGCCCGCACCCCGGAGAACCTCGTGGTCAACCTTGAGGACGTCCCGGACGAGGCCCTCGCCGACTACCGTCGGGCCTAGGCATGATCACGGGAACCCTGACCTCGGAGACCTTCCTGCGGGCCGTTGAGCTGACAAGGACGGAGGCCCAGGTCTTCGACGAAGCCTACGAGGCCA